>UQRG01000041.1 GCA_900543365.1 uncultured Eubacterium sp.
TAAATTCATTGTAACAACAATTTCAGTTTTTAAGCTGTTTGGCAAAATACTTCTTGCTTCCTCTGGTTTAGCACCAAGGGAAATTAACTGATTATATTCATTTTCAATATTTTGCATTGACTTTTTCCAAAGTTCCATTTTTACTTTGCCATCTTCAGTTGTTTCGTCCCAAAAACAAGGCTTAATAAATGTAAGCTCGTTGCCAAATTTGTCATTAGCATAATTACAATAACGAGTGCTTTCCTGTGAATAACTTGCTATTCTATGTCTAACAATTTCGTGAGTAACACCTCTGTCACATATAAATCTAACAGTAATTTTTTCGTGTTCAATTACAGATTCGTGACCTCTTTTTATAATGTTTGTAATAAATCTTTCGGCACTGCCATCGTTTATGTTATGCTCACTTTTGTAGCAAGTTCTGCCAGCACGCTCAATAGTTTTCATCATTGCTTGAGGATTAAGTTCGTCCTCAATAATATATGATGGTTCAATTATTTTCATATAGTTTCTCCTTTACTTTACATTTCACTTCTTCCTTCTAATGCTCTTGACAATGTAACTTCGTCAACATATTCTAAGTCACTGCCAACTGGTACACCGTTAGCAATTCTTGTTACTCTAACCCCAAGAGGCTTTAAAAGTTTACTTAAATATACGGCTGTTACATCTCCTTCAACTGTAGGGTTGGTAGCAATAATTACTTCCTTAACAGTATCATCAAGCCTTGCTATAAGTTCTCTTATTTTTAAATCCTCCGGACCAATTCCTTTTGTAACTGCTATAGCACCGTGAAGTATGTGATAAAGACCGTAATATCCTTTAGTTTTCTCATAAGCTGCCATATCTCTAGGATTTTCCACAACCATAATAATATCGTGTCTTCGTTTAGGATTAGAGCAAATACTACAAGGGTCGCTGTCGGTTAAGTTACAGCATACAGAGCAATATTTAACTTCAGTTTTAGCAGAAACTATACTTTCTGCCAAAGCCTGTGCTTCATCCTTTGGCATATTTATTATATAAAAGGCAAGTCTTTGAGCAGACTTGCCTCCTATACCTGGCAGTCTTGAAAGTTGTTCAATAAGTCTTGAAACAGACTCACCATAATAGTTCATTTAATCTATCTCCAGTTCTTAGAAAAGACCGTTACCTAAACCACCAGTAATACCACCCATAGCAGTATTAGCTGCATCGTCAGCTTGACGAATTGCTTCATTTACAGCAGTCATTACAAGGTCTTCAAGCATTTCTACATCATCAGGGTCAACTACATCAGGGTTAATGTTAATTGACTTAATAACTTTTTTACCAGTGATAACAACTTTGACAGCACCACCACCACTTGTTACCTCAAATTCCTTAGTTTCTAAATCCTGCTGAGCCTGTTCCATTTGCTTTTGCATTTTCTGAGCTTGCTTCATAAGATTATTCATATTCATACCGCCGAAGCCACCCATACCGCCAAAACCTTTAGCCATTTTTATTTCCTCCTTAAATTTGGTTAATTAATCTAATAAATTATATTATAAAATTATAAAAATATCAATATGTTTTTATTCCTCGAACTGAACAAAATCACCAAATACATTTGTAAAATCTTCTTTTTTAAGAACATTATCTTTATTTTCATCAGCACCATATTTTTCAATATGACGCTGGGTATACTTTTTTTCAGTCATTAGTCTTATTTTAAATTCTTTGTTATAATATTTAGTGAAGTAATCATTAACCTCATTAATATGGCTTTCTAACCACATTAAAGGTCCATTATTAACAGCTACTAAAGTTAGATAATCATCTTCTAAATAAGCTGGTCTTGTTTGAGTAGACATTACAGACTTAATCATATTGTTATCAATAGATTTAGCAAATTTGTTCCAGCTTGTTATTACTTCCTTAATATCATCTGGAATAGCTTTGTCAATAACAATATGTTCTTCTTCTTGTTGTTGTATTTTTTCTTCTTGAATTTTGTTATCTGTAACAGGTGTATAAAATTCGCCTTTTTGAAGTTTATTTTCAATATTTTTTAATCTTTTGTTTACACTGCCTAAATCGTAGGATACAACTGGATTACAACACTTAATGGTACAAACCTCTAGTAATATTCTAGGGTTTTCACTAAATTTAATTTGATTTACTAAATCAGCAAAGGTTGTAATTAAACTTAAGGCATATTCATAGCCAACAGATTTTCCTTGTAGTCTAAGTTTATCTACATAGTTTTGTGAATAGTCAAGTGCCTTTGTTTCACCTTCAATAGATACAGCTAGAAGAAGATTTCTAAAGTGAGTAATCATATCTGATACAAACTGACTTATATCACGACCTTGAAGTACAATTTTATCTATTATATCCATACATTTGCTACCGTCACTATTATTCATAGCATCAGTAAGTTCAAAAAATACAGACCTATCTACAGAACCAGTTATTTCCATAACTTTACTTAATGTTACTTCTTGGTCAAAGTAGAAACTTATGCACTGGTCAAGTATACTAAGAGCATCTCTCATTGCTCCGTCGGAAAGCTCTGCAATATATTCAATTGCATCATCAGTTACTTGAGCTTTTTCTTCTTCCATATATTCTTTTAAAACATTAACCATTGTTTCTTTGCTTATTCTATGGAAGTCAAATCTTTGACATCTTGAAAGTACTGTAACAGGCATCTTTTGAGGGTCTGTTGTTGCAAGTATAAATACAACATATTCCGGAGGTTCTTCCAGTGTTTTTAAAAGGGCATTAAAAGCACCAGCAGAAAGCATATGAACCTCATCAATTATGTATACCTTATATTTGCAATCTGTTGGAGGATATTTAACTTCTTCAATAATATCTCTTATGTTGTCAACACCATTGTTACTGGCAGCATCAATTTCAATTACATTAACGCTTGTACCGTTTAATATAGGTTGGCAGACAGAACATTTATTACAAGGTTTACTTCCTTCACCAACACAGTTAATTGCTCTTGCAAATATTTTAGCAGTAGTAGTTTTACCTGTACCTCTAGTACCACAAAAAAGATAAGCATGGTTTATTCTATTGTTTTCAATTTGGTTTTGTAATGTTCTTATAATATGCTCTTGTCCAACAACATCTTCAAATCGTTGTGGTCTTAATCTTCTGTAAAGAGCTTGATAAGCCATACTTTATTCCTCCTACAATTCAGCTAATATAATAGATTCTTGTTTTTTAATATTCTTAAGTCCAAGATATAAATATGTAATAAGAAGTCCCCAGTAAAGTATTGTACCTCCTGCAAAACCTCCAAATCCCATAGCCATTATAAATATACTAGGGAAGGTTCTGGCATAAACTGATAGTTTAAATGTGTCACCAAAACCTACATTTGCTTTAACAAAACCTATATTAATACACATAGCAAATATACTAAGCATAGTTACGCTTAAAAAAGTACCGACAAACATTGAAAGTAAAGCTGAAATAACTATTATACTGAAAATAGCTGCTTTAACTTTAGTTTTGCTAAAAAAGTCAATAAGTTTATCTTTGTTAATATAATCATTACCAAACTGACTAAAATTCAGAACACTTTTTTGTAAAGCATTGCCAATAATCATTTTGTCTTTATCTGCCAATACATACAATTCTGTATTTGATACATCAATGTTGCTTACATCTTCGTTTTCATCAATATATATTTTTATTCCAAATATATCATTTGTATAGTCTATATGCTTGCAAGTAAATGTACCGTTATCAATTGAAAACTCAGGCACATATTTTTCAATAGCTCCAGTTATACCACCCATTTTCTTGTAACTGATAGCAAAAGGAATTGAATTAATAATAGCTATAATAATGGTAAATAAAATCAAGTAGCATACAACCTTGCTCATTTTTTGCATAATAAGCTGTGGATAGCTTTGAAATTTGTAAATAGATGTAATCATTTGTTTAAAAAAACTCATATAACCCTCCAAAATTTTTTATTCACTATAACAGTATACTACAAAACTTAATATTTTACAAATATCTTTCTTTCGGATTTATTAAATCCATCAGCTTTTATAAAAGAGTAGCCACTATTTATATAATTTCCTTTTTTATTTAACTCATCTAGTATAGTATTTGAAACAATAACATTGTCACCTTTAACATAAGCTATATGTGGAGATTTACTCCAGTATCTGTTGGTATTAATAACTGCTGTACCGTTTTTATATGCTGCTGTGACCATAGGACTTTCTGTTATTCTGCAATTTCTGACTATAATACCGTTATCTTTTTCTATTGTACTTAAATAGTTAATGGCTCCTATATTACTAAACTCTGCACCTAAATAATATAGCCTTTCTATTTCATTACTAGCTTCTTTGTATAGATAGTTACATCTGTCTGTAGAAAAGTTAGGTACACTTATATTGAGCATAACGGTTTTATCTTGTAAATAATTACACCATTTAGCAACATTTTCGTACTGTGAAATAATGTAACCTGAACTGGTTTTTTCGCTTATATTTATTCCAATCCAATCAGCAAGATTAGATTTAGGAAAGTTAAAATCAGATTTATCAGCATTAATTGAATAGATAAGCACAGCTTTTGGTGCATAAGTTCTAAAAATATTAGCTATACATTCATAAGCTGTTATATCATTACTTTCAATTTGTACAAACATAGATATGTTCATATTTCCACAAGCTTTAGCTATAGAGTCAGCTTTGCTAATTCCAACATCTTTTTTTAGTATAATCATAGGTATTTTATTTTTTGCATAGCAATCAACTATTTCTCGTGTTGGCAAATCACTATCTTTTTTTATAGAGCTTATATATATGTCATTATTAACACCTGTATATTCTTCAAAGGATTTTATATTGCTATAATTATTCTCATCACTAATATAAGCACCTTTCATACACTTGTCTTTTTCAAGAGGGGCGTTATTCTTGTCATTGTGTATATAAATTTCATAAGGTATATATTTATTATTTGCGGTTGTGCTAGTTTGAGTTGTTGTTAGTAGACTAAAACATATAAGTAATGCAGTTATTTTCAAAGCTATTCCTCCTGAAGATAAGTATTAATAGCCTCCAAATAATGAACAGGGCAACCGTTTTTATTATGTACCAAATATTTTTTTTCAAAGGCAGAGTATGGAATTGATTTTCTTCCGCCATTTTGCGCAGCTATCCAATATTTTTCCATTAGTTCAAATGAGATAAAATAATATTCCTCTGTATCTGAACAATGTACTAGTAAAAAGGCAACACCACCGTGTTTTTGAAATTGTTCCATAAACTCTACTTGGTGAGGGTGTATGTTTTGTAATGGCAGTCTGCCTTGTTTAGTTTCTTTGGCATCAAAACAAATAGGTATACCTTGTGCAGCACCTATGTAATCAATAGTTGATTTTTGTTCAAAATATGCAAGAGTAATAACATTTTTGCCTTTGTCCAAATTTATAGGTGTTATAGGAGTTGGTATCTTTTGTATTATAGCCAAACCTCTTTCTTTGTATACATTATTTGTTATATTTATCATTTCTTCAAAACTTGACCCTCTTAGACCTCTTGAATTCCAATAACCCATAATATTCTCCTTAATTTATATTTATTATAATATTTTAACATATTTTCAATAATTTGTAATCATTTTATACTTGCTTTTGTAATGAAATTCTATTATACTTTATTAATAGGTTAAATATACAGAGATAAAGGAAGTGTGCTTATTTATGCCACCAAGAAATGATAGACCATTGAAATTTAAAAGTAAAAGTTCTAAGCCTATGCTTTTTCCACTACATCCAAGCAATATGCCTAACAATAGAATATATAATAAACGAATAAATAGGAGTATAAATTTAAGACCGGTTTTATTTTTACTTCTTGCTCTTGCTGTTATTTGTCTTATTGGCTATTTTGCTGTACAGAAAAATGCTTTAGCTGTTGTAGTTAATGATGAGGTTATAGGATACATTAAGGAAACTAAAACAACAGAGGATGAAATAAATAATCTTGTCCTTGCTAAACTTAAGCAGGATGTAGGCAATAATATTGAAATTAATGATAAAATAACATTAAAGTCTGCGGGTGGATTTTTTAAGAAAACTGAAAATCCTGAACAAGTAGTGGCAAAGGTATGTCAGAAAGTTTCTTACAATCAGGAGGCTACAACTATTCTTGTTGAAGGTAAGGAATTTTGTACTGTAGCTAATGTTGAGGCTGCCAGAGAGGCATTAAAAGAAACTCTTAAAGCATATAAAGTACCAGCTGGTACTGCTCAACCGGAATTTGCTATTCAGATTAATACTGGTAAGGTTTTTGTTGATAATAGTAAAGTAAGTAGTGTTGATGAGGCTGTTAAACTTTTAAGTGCTACTCAAACTGTAGATAAAACATATACAGTAGCCAAAGGTGATACATTTGCTACTATTGCTAACAAAGTTGGTATGACAGAGGCTGCTTTATTAAGTGCTAATCCATCTGTTACAGATAAGACAAGTATTCAAATTGGTCAACAACTTAAAGTTACAGTAACTGAACCGGTTCTTCCTATAAGAACTTTTAAGTGGACTACTGAAGAACAAGAAATTGAATATGAAACTGTTACTCAAAGAAACAGAAATAAACCAGCTGGCACTAGAGAAGAAATTCAAGAGGGTCAAAATGGTGTTAAGCAAGTAATTAAGAAAATACCTTATGTAAATGGTGAACAAGTTGGTGAACCACAAATTACAGAAAAGGTTATTAAAGAACCAATAAATAGAATAATTGAAAGGGGTACATATACTGCTCCTTCTAGTGATGATGACGATAATTCATCAAGTTCGTCAGATAGTGATTCTAATAATGAATAAAGTATTAAAAATAGCTTCAGACTAAGTTGTCCGAAGCTATTTTTATATAGTATTGTTATTCATTTCTCAAGTCTTTTCTTATTTTTCTAAATTCTTCGGGAATTTCATTTGTTGACATTGATTGTGGAACATCAACCGTTCCTGCTTCTTTGGCAGTTTCATAATACCAGCATTTAAAATTTAACACATTCATAGCACGCTGTAATTCAGCTATTTGTGCTTCTAAAGCTTTACGCTGATTTTTAAACAGCTCTAATCTTTCATCAATAGTTCTGTCACCTTCTATTGCAAGAATTATGTATTTGCGAATATCTTTTATTGACATTCCGGTTTTTTTTAAACAGTTGATAATTTGTAGCCATTCATAATCTTTTTCGTGGAATACACGGATACCACTTGATGAACGCTCTACAAATGGTAGTAAACCTTCTTTATCATAGTATCTAAGGGTTGAACTAGGGATACCTAAAGATTTTGCCATTTCGCCGACAGTATATATCATAATTATTATCCTCCAATTAAAAAATCTAATAAAATTTGGAAAAAGGTATTGACTTAAAGTTAAGTTTAAGTTGTATCATTAACTTGTAACTAAAGATAGTATAACACTTATCTTATTGTTGGTCAATTATTTTTATAAGGAGAACTAAATTATGAAAACAATAAATAAGGAAGAATTTGAAAAATTAAATGTATTTGGTACAGGTATAGCTAATAAAGAATTTTCTAAGTATTTTACAGGTGAGTCTTTTTTAAATCCTTTAACTAATTCAAAGGAAAGTGTTTTTCTTGCTAATGTAACTTTTGAACCTGGTTGCCGTAACAATTGGCATATTCATCACGCATCAGAAGGTGGTGGTCAAATTTTAATATGTACAGCTGGAGAAGGTTGGTATCAGGAAGAAGGTAAGAATGCTGTTAGTCTAATACCTGGGACTGTTATTACAATTTCGGCTGAAGTTAAGCATTGGCATGGAGCAAAGAAAGATAGTTGGTTTTCTCACATTGCAATTGAAGTACCTGGTGTAGAATGTTTGAATGAGTGGTGTGAGCCAGTATCTGACGAAGAATATAATAAGTTATAATGAGTACGCTTTTGTTTATATAAAAAAAATTTTTAAGTAAAATGAGGTGTGGTAAAAATGAAAACTTTAATAGTTTATTATTCTTATTCAGGTAATACTAAAGAAATCGCTGAATTAATTCATAAAAAAATTGGTGGAGATATTATAAGAATTGAAACAGTTATACCTTATGAAGGAAATTATAATAAAGTAGTTGCTCAAGGACAAGATGAGGTAAATAGAGATTATTGTCCTGAAATTAAACATTTAAATGTTGATTTAAAGGATTATGATACAATTGTTATAGGTACACCGGTATGGTGGTATACTTTTGCTCCAGCTATACATACTTTTTTAAATCAACATAATTTTAATGGTAAAAAAGTCTATCCATTTGCTACAAATGGAGGCTGGATTGGACATACTTTTAAAGATTTTAATAGGGCTTGTAAGGGAGCAGATATTCAAGAAGGAATGAATATTCGTTTTGATCAATTGACACTTTGCACAAAAAAAATAGACATTAAAAATTGGATTGATAAAATAAAATAATAAATATATGGTATTAAATCTGCCAAATTCAACCTTTTACAAAATTGTATAAATATAGCCTAACATACAAATAATAGCTTTACAAGTTAAATTTGTTTGTTAGGAGGAAATATTGTGAAGGCAACTGGTATTGTCAGAAGAATAGATGATTTAGGAAGGGTTGTTATACCTAAGGAAATAAGAAGAACATTGAGAATTAGAGAAGGTGACCCATTAGAGATATTTACTGATCGAAATGGCGAGATTATATTAAAAAAATATTCTCCAATAGGTGAGCTTGGTGCATTTGCTAAAGAATATGCAGAAAGTTTGGCAAAAAATGCAGGACATATTACTTGTATTGTAGATAAGGACCAAATTATTGCTGTTTCTGGTGGTGGTAAAAAAGAGTTTATGGAAAAACACATAAGTTCTGAGCTTGAAGAAGTTATTAATAACAGAAATACCCATATTGCAAATAGAAGTGATAGTAATTTTGTACCGATTATTGAAAATGATAGTGATATTTATAATCACGAACTGATTACGCCAATAATAAGTGAAGGTGATGTATTAGGTGCAATAGTTATGTTAAGTGACAATCAATCAATGGGTGAAGTTGAAGGAAAATTGGCTCAAACTGCTGCTGGATTTTTAGGTAAGCAAATGGAACAATAATATTTTATTAGAGGGCTTTTTAGCCCTTTTTTATTGCCTGGGAAAAAATTATGTGCTATACTTATACATAAATAAATTGGAAAGGAGCAAAAATATGAGAAGAAGTGATAGAGAAGTAATTGATAATGATAAAATCAATGAAATAATTAAAAATTGTGATTGTTGCCGACTTGGTTTTAAAGAAGAAAAAGGTGTGTATATTTTGCCTTTGAACTTTGGCTATGATGAAGAAAACAATAAAAGAGTTTTATATTTTCACGGAGCTAATGAAGGTAAAAAAATTGATTTAATTAATAAACAGAAATGTGTCGGCTTTGAAATGGATTCTTTTCATAAGCTTGTTTCTTCTGATATTCCTTGTGGATTTACTTATAAGTATCAAAGTATAATAGGTAATGGAAATGTAAGTATGGTTAGAGGAATAAATGAGAAAATTAAGGCTTTAAAAATAATAATGGAACACTACACTGGCAAAAAGGAATGGAGTTTTCCTGTAGCATCAGTAGAGAAAACGGGGATTATTAAGCTTGAGATAACTGAGTTAAGCTGTAAGGAACATAAGTAATACATAAAATTGGAGGATAAGGTATATGATTCAAGATATTGCACCACATAAATACCACGTAGAGTTTGAAAATAATAAACCTAATAATGAAGACATTTTAATTGTGTTTAATGGCAATCAAGTTCTTGTTAGAGAGGCTGAAGGTAGAACTTGGTTTCCAGCTGTAGGTGAACTTAATTTAAAAGGAAAAATGGACTTTCTTTTTAAAATGGATGAAACTAACTTATTTATGGTTGAAAGTAATGAAGAATTTGAAGGTTGGCATTATGTTAATCAAGAGTATTTTAGAAATGTTTATCCAATGTGGAAGGCTTTTGCTGGAGCTACAGCAATTCAAATACATCGTTGGTATAGCGAAAATAAGTTCTGTTCTCGTTGTGGTGGTAGAATGAAAAGAGGTCAAGAGGAGCGTTCTGTAATATGTCAAGATTGTGGAAAAACTGTATATCCTAATATTTCTCCTTGTGTTATAGTTGCCTTGACTGATGGTGATAAAATTCTCCTTACTAAGTATAATCAGAAACATAGTAAGTATACTAGATATGCTCTTGTTGCTGGTTATACAGAGGTTGGAGAAACTTTTGAAGATACTGTAAGACGAGAGGTTAGAGAGGAAGTTGGCTTAGAGGTTAAAAATATAAAATATTATAAAAATCAACCTTGGTCATTTACAGATACTCTTTTA
>UQRG01000042.1 GCA_900543365.1 uncultured Eubacterium sp.
ATGTAATTATTAGTTTATTATTATCCTTATTAATTTCTCTGTATCTTATTATATTACTAACAAATATGTAATCAACAGAACAATAAGAATATTCAGAATTAATAGCTATTGTTACTGTATTCTTATCCTTAGCAAATTCTGCGACCTTGTCTTTTTCTACTTCACCGCTTTTACCTGGTGCTATAACAAGAACTCTCTTACCCTTTAAACAATTATCATTTATACAAGCTCTGTTCATATACTTAAGATATAATTCTTCTATATATTCCTTATCAAAACTATTTTTCTTGTCATCTGCCATCATATCAAATATCTCGCCCATATTTTCAACAGTCAATGTATTTTTACTACTAAGGTATTGAGCATAGTTTGGGTGACACAAATGAACAGCTGACAAATAATTAGGCAAAGAATAACCCCAATAGTTTTCCATATAAAACCTATTGATAACAGTATCAATAAGCATAAGCAAAGGCTTAACATAATAGGCAGCACCTCTTACATCATTAAGATACTCCATAAATAATTCAGTATTAAGATTTCCTGCACCTCTGCCCATTCCCTGTATACTTGAGTCAATAATTATGTGTCTATTGTTGCTAACATTAACAAGAGTTTGTGCATTGGAATAGGACATCTGCATATTATTGTGAGAATGATAACCAATAACAATATTTTTATCCAAATTTTTATCGACCATATAATAAAAATGAAGGAGTTGCTGATTTTTCATTGTACCAAAACTATCTACAATATAAAAAGCATATGGCTTTAAACTGTTAACCAAATCAATAAGTTTAAGAAATTCTATATCTGTATAATTAAGCGAAACCATAGGCTGTATGAAAATATCATAACCCTTTTCACTAATTTTTTTAGAAAAATTAATAGCTTCAATCATATCATTTCTATGAAAAGCAACTCTTATAGCATCAAGTCGACTATTATTTGCATCTGGTAAATCATCAACATTATACTCACCATAATTTATCATAGCAACAAACTTGACACCTTTTTTATTAATAGGTATAAATTTTTCAAACTGTTCAACTGTATTAAATTTACTTATATTTCCACTATATTTAATTTTATTAGTAATAAAACCACACTCAACTATATCTACATTAGCTTCCTGTAATCCTGATATAATGGCAGAAATATTTTTGTCACCAAACTTCCACTCATTACAATAACCGCCATCTCGTAAAGTACAGTCAAGTATTGAAATATTATTCATAAATTCACCTACTTATTAAGCATTAAATGATTAAATATTGCATCTGCAATTTCAAAATCCTCAAGCTCATCAATATCAATACTTTCAATTTCGCCAACTTCAACAATATAAGGCTTTTCACCTATTCTTCTATTATATTTACTAATTACATCGCCTTTGTAAATATAGAATCCACTAGTTTCCTCATAGAGAGCCGGTAAATCCTGAGTCCTTGGAATATTATTAAGTTCATAATTAAAAGGCTTGCCATCTTTCCACAAGAAATCTTGAAGTTTTTTAGCTGCAAAGGAAGAATCATACTCTCCACTTTTAACCATATCAAGACCCTTTTTAATACTCTCAACCTTAACAAATGGTGCTGTAGTATGTGTCATTACATATATATCAGCACTAACATCATTAGCAAAACTCTTAAGTACTTCATTCATTTTAGTATTGTCAGTATCTAATGTTTCACTTCTTCTTAGATATTTCACACCATCTGGAATAAACTCCTGAATATCAGGATTGCTGCAATACACATACACATCGTCTATACCCTCTACACTTAATAATGTATTGAGAATGTAATAGCATAAAGGCTTTCCATTAGTAAAGCTTTTTGTGTTTTTCTGTGGAAGTCTTCTGTTATTAAGCTTCATTGGCACTATAGCCACAACTTTCATAATTAATCCTCCTTAAACAAGTCCTCCAAATTGACTCTCTTATATATTTCTAAATCTCCGCCTCTTGTTGCATTATAAATAGCTCCATTATGTTTTTCTGCAACTTTTTTAGCCTTTGTATATGCTGAATTTACTGCCTCCATATCATAAACAGTCAGCACTGTACCTTTTTTCTTTTCAAATACTTTGTAAGCATCTCTATATTTATCATCAAAATATGTTTTAACGCCTTTATGCTCAGTTATTTTTCTATTTTTATCTACAGTAAATTTATATCTATGGTCAACACCTAAAAGATATATTTCTTTAAAACCCATATAAACAGCAAGCTGCATACTAGAATATGTAACTGTACTAGCATCAAAAACACTTTTGCTACAATCTTCTGAAAAACCTATATCCATAGTTCTTTCACAATAATCTCTGTCATCAAGAAGATATGCCATAACGCCTTTAATGTCCAAATTGTTATTTATCATAGGATTAAAAGCTACAAACTTGTATCCTGACATACTACTTATATGCTCGCATTCAGATACAAGCATATGTTGATCCTGACACATATAAAAAGTAGGTCGCCAATTTGTTTTATCATACATAAGATGAATTCTATTGGCAGCAAAAGAATACTCATCTTTAATCATTTCTAAATCTTCTGCCTTTAGACTAGGTCCATTGCCTATAATAAAACATCTTTTGCCATAATACTTATTTTTAAATTTCTTAATTTTGTCAGCATAATCTGTTGTTTTATAAAGTTTTTCCATTTCATTATATTTCTTACAAACTTTTGAAAAGTAAATTTTGCGTCTTATTTCTGACAAAATACTAGAGTTTGTAACAATTGTTCTAGCAATATTATTCAAAAAACCCATAACAAATTACCTCTTATTTATTTTCCATTTGTTTAGCAATATCAGCATCTACAATTTCTTCACCAGTTTTATTCTTAAGCTGTTCTCTTGAGCTTTCACTTAAACCGTCATTAATGACAGCATTAAAATCACAAGTTGAACATCTGTCAAGTTCTTCCTTTGTAACCTTACCGTCACGATAATCTCTTACAATTTTATTTTCAAACATAGAATATTTTTTATTTTTAAAATATCTCAAGAACTTATGCCTTAATACCCACATAACAGGAATCCAAATATACTTGTGCATAGCCGGAGATACTGAACCTATCATCCAACAATTTCTATTACAGTGGCGAACCTTTGCTCTTACAGCATCAGCCTCCTTAGAATTCCAAAGTTCTTCCCAAGTTGATACCTCATTAATATTACCCATAACTTCTTTATCCTTAGTACCATTACAAGGCATAACATCACCATAAGGGTCAACAAAAAATGTATCAAATGCCATATCACAAGGCAAAAGTCTTTTTTGACCAAATATATAATTAATAAGTCCGTGATTAAAATAAGCCCTAAACCACTTTTTAGGAGAATTAGACTTTAAAAGCTCATTTATTAAATCTTCAAAAGCCTGACCTACCATCATTCTGTCTTTAATAATGTTTTTAGCCTCAACAAAATAAAAGGAATTATGAAGTGATGCTGTAGCAAACTCCATATTCATTTCATCAGAAAGATTATAAAGGGCTACTAAATCCTTAGCATTGGCGTCTTGAACAGTCATACCAAAGCCAACATCTTTCATACCCATTTCAACAAGCTTTTTAAGAGTAGTATAGCCTCTGTTAAAGCCGTCTTCAAGACCTCTAATTTTGTTATTAGTTTCTTCAAGTCCTTCAATAGAAATTCTAATACCAATGTTAGGAAATTCCTTACACAAATCTACTATTCTATCAGTAAAGAAGCCATTTGTTGATATAACTATTCTATCTGACTTTTTATAAAGCTCTCTTACTATATCCTTTAAATCAGTCCTAATAAATGGTTCACCACCAGTAATATTAGTAAAATACATTTGAGGCAGCTTTTTAATTGCCTCAATAGAAATTTCTTCTTCCGGCTTAGAAGGTGCTTTATATCTATTGCACATATTACATCTAGCATTACAACGATATGTAACAATTACTGTACCATTTAGTTTCTTCATAATTATTCTCCTAATTGCTATATATAGAAATTAATTTATCATAATACTCTTTAATTGTATCAAAACTTATATTTTTACAATTTTCACTGTATTTTTCAATTAGTTTACTATTATTCCATAGCTTTTCAACAGCATCTTTCATACTATTGAAATCACCACTTTCAAAAAGTTCACCAGTATTTCCAACATTAATAAGCTCTGGAATACCTCCAATATTAGCACCTAAAACAGGGGTACAATACATTTGGCTTTCCATAACAGAAAACGGACAGTTTTCATACCACTCTGAAGGATAAATACTAAACTTAGCCTTTCTAATAAGATTTTCTAAATCCTCTCCCTTTTGAAAACCAACATTTTTTATATTACTTACACAATTTATTTCATTTTCAAGAGAACCTGTACCTGCAAAAATAAATCTAATATTAGGTAATGCCTTACACACACTTATAAGAGTTTTAATACCCTTTTCCTCTGAAAATCTGCCAAAATAAAGAACATAATTTTCCTTGTTAACTTCCTTAAAATTAACGCTATCTATAAAATTATGCATAGCTATAGTCTTTTTTGCAAATATTGGATTTATATCCATTTTAGTTTTCATAAAATAAGACGGACAAATAATAACATCTATGTTTTTATAAACACCATTAATTTTCCAAAACCAGCCTTCACAAGCTCCAACAACACTTTTAGCAAAAGACGAATGTATACATTTACCCTTTATACAATTTGCAAATTTACCATTAGCACATTTTTCACAATTATTATGAGTAATTGGATTATTCATCATATGATTAGGACAAACAAGCTGATAATCGTGAGCTGTAAATACAATTTTAACTGTCTTATTATTTTTAATACTCCATTTTTTAATTTCAAGTATAATTGATGGTGTAAGCTGAAAATTGAAATTATTAATATGTACAACATCAGGCCTAAAATTATCTAAAACCAACCTAATTTTCTTTCTAGCCTCTGTTGAATATATAGTTTTAATTGGATATGTAATTTTAGAAAATTTACTTCCACCGTGAAAGTCCATATTAGATGTGTATGAATTGACACTGTTACCTACACAGCGACCTTTATGCTCCATACCAAAGTATTCAACATTATGCCCACAAGATTTCAAATAGTCTCCAAGCTTAAATATATATGTTTCTGACCCTCCATTAGGGTGAAGAAATTTATTAACTATTAAAACTTTCATAATGTTTCCTTTCTAGTATTCAAAACCTTATAATGAATACTACTTAGCAATTTTGCCAATATTTTTAGCTAAAGCGTCTAGTGAAAAACTTTGTTCATAAACACTGTATCCTTGTTCTGCAAGTCTATTGTACAATTTCTTATCTTGAAGAAGTTTATCAAGTGCTAAGAATAAGTCCTGTTTATTCTTATTTATAACAATTCCATTTTCATTATCTACAATATAATCACTCAATGTATTTGATTCAGTAATAACAACTGGCTTTTTAAACTGCATTGCTCTAAGCATAACAAGCTGACCAGAAGATATGTTCTTATCCTTTAAGGGAATAATAACACCGTAACATTTATCAAGAAATCTAAGATAATTATAACCTTCAACATTAGTAAAAATCTTTATATTACTTGAAAGATTTTCAACTTTAGGAGGCATATCTGTAAGAATAACTACATTATAATCAGTTCCATTAAGAGCATCAACAAGAAATTCATAATCTCTATTACTCCTGCCTACAGACAAGAAGAACAAGTCATTAGCTTCAATTCCATCTTTTATTTCAGGCTTATCTTCAATACCCAATGGTGAATAACAAAACTTACTTTTATCAACGCCAAAAAGCTGTGAGTAATATTCAACTTCATTCTTTGAAAATACAACAAACTTGTCTACATATTCTGACCTAACAATTCTATTAATCATTGCCTTATAAAGGCTAGCAAATTTCCCTTGTCTTTCCTTAAAAATAAAAGTCATTATAATAAGCTTATTTATCTTTTTAACTCTAAACAATGAACAATATAAAGCAAATAACAAGCCATAGAACTGTTGCCAAGCTACAATTCTATCGTATTTTCTTCTATTTATAAATATAACAAAAGCATACCAAAAATATAATACATACCTTTTTAAAACATCAAACTTATTTTTTTGATTGCCTGAGTTATTCCAGCCTTTTCCTATCCATTTAAGTTCCGTATTTTTTTCAAGACTTTTAGTAAAAGACCAGCTTTTATCAACTAAAAAATCTACAAAAACTACATTTCTTATTTCTGCCATATTACTTACCATACTTTAAAAATTTAATCAACATAAAGTTCAAGGGTTTTGTCAACAACATCGTCCCAATTATATTTACTCAAAACATAATCCTTTGCTGTTGCTCTATATTTATTTACAATATCTTCATTATCACAAAGCATTTGAAGTTTTTCACATAAATCATTTGTATTACCCTTTTCAAACATAACACCTTGACCCTTTAATACTTCACTACACTCAGGTATATCAGAAGTAAGACAACAGTTCCCATAACTTAAAGCCTCTAAAAGACTAATAGGCATACCTTCTAAGTCACTAGGCAATGTATATATATAAGCATTACTAAACAGTTCTTCTAAAAGTTTACCTTGTACAAAACCTGTAAATATTATTCTTTCATCATCTGTTGCAATTTTTTTAAGCTCATTGTAATAAGAATCTTTATCACTAAATCCTCCTGCAATAACAAGTTTTTTATTAGTATTAGTTTTTCTAAAAGCTCTCAAAAGGTATCTTAACCCCTTTTCAGGTACAAGCCTCCCCAAATATAAAATATAGTTATTTTTATCAAGATTAAACCTTTTCTTTATTATATCTGGTTCTACAATATCAGGACAATTTACACCATTTGGTATATATACAGTTTCTCTACCATAAGTGTATTTAAAATATTTTTGTACATTACGGCTTAAAACAATAACTTTATCAGCATATTTAGCAGCCATTTTTTCACCAAACTTAATATACTTAGAGCCTATTCCATTATGCCATTTTTCTCTTGCCCAATCTAAACCATGTATTGTAACAACAGTCCTAATTCCTAATAAGTGGGGTAGCCACACCATAGCAGCAGGTCCTTCTGAGTGAAAATGAATAACATCAAAGCCACCAAATACAGCCTTTATATCAGCAACAACAGAAGAACTAACAGCCGCAATGCCATTTTTGTTTATTGTGAATACATTTTTAATTTCTACACCCCTATATTCACTAGAGTTGTTTTGAACTCCACTTTTTCTACTATAGCAAACCACTCTATGACCTTTTTCAACCATACGAACAGCAAGTTCTTCAACAACTCTTTCAACACCACCCCATCTTGAAGGAATGTGTTTATGCCCTATCATTGCTATTTTTAATTTTTTACTAATCATTTTAATACCCATCTCTTAGATAATTTATCCAACATAATCTAGTTTCTATAGTTATTAATTATAGCATAATTTAAATAAATTGCAATTATTATTTCAATTTTTATATATTTCGACTATTTTTTCTACTTTTTTTCAACAAATGTCACAAAATGTCATTTTTTTTATAGTAAATTATATATGTAAGCTATTTTATATAAGGAGGTAAATTATGAATTATAAATTTAAAATTACAGGACAATATTTAGAAAGACTTGATAATAATAAAATAATAACGTCAAGCAAAAACCATTTTATAGCTAATTTTAATTTTGACAGCAGTTGGGAAAACATAGAACCTAAAACTGTTAATTTTCAAAAGGACAATGAAACAATTTCAGTTATTTTAAGCAATAACCAGTGTGTTATTCCTTGGGAGGTTATGACTAGTGCTGGTGACATTAAAATTTGCGTAGTTGGTGGTAATCTAATTCCTACAAACAAAGTAATTATAAATGTTATTGGAGATGAGATAACACAGGGATTAGCTCCTACTGTTGCAAGCCCAACTGTATATGAATATGTTTTAAGTGTAGCAAAAAAATCAGAAGAAAACAATAACACTACAGCAAGTATACTAAATGATTATAAAACTAATATTGAAACAAGTGAAAGTAAAATCTCAAATATAATAGGTAAATTTAATACAGACACTAACATTAAAATAAATGAATTAAATACTAACATAAAAAATGCCAATAACAATATAAATTCACAATTAAATAAGTGCAATGAATATGCTAATACTGCATTAAATTCAGCAAAGGAAGCAACTGAAATATTAAACCAATCTTACAATTCACTTTTAGAGAAATTTTTCGCTTTAAATGCTGACAGTAATGTTTACGAAAGCATATTTTATAATTATGACTATAATAAATCATCCACCGGTATTAAAGCACAGGATAATCAAGGTCTTATTTGTGAACCATCAACTGACACTATAAGAAACAGAGATGATTACGAAAATTTGCCTTTATTTAAGCACTGGGATGTTAATGCTTACATAGATGAAAATGGTATTAAACATATTACAGCTATTGAAGGTGAAGATAACTTTGACAGATATAACAGTGATGTATATGTAATGTATCCTACTTGGTATATTAAGAAAACGGAGTATGAAAATCAGTGGGGAATTGCTGTAACAGGAATTCCAAGAAAGGGATTTGTTCCTCTTGCTTGTGCAATTAATCCTGACGGAAGTGTTAATCCTTATATGCTTTTTGCTAAATACAATATGTCATCTAATTTCAAAAGCGTTAGTGGTCAATATATAAAGAGATTTATCAAAAATAAAACTATTTATACTGATTTGCAGCCAGCTAAAGGTAATCAATACACATTTACAACAGGCTGTGACGCTTTGTTTTTACAATTATTAATGATGATTAAATATGCTACCCTTAACTCTCAGTTAATAATGACTGGCTGCACAAGCTATGACGGTATTTATAGTTGTATACTTGATGACAATGTATCTGTTAAATTATCTACAGGAGACGCAAATAAGTTATTTGTAAACAGTTGTATATCACTATACGATACTAATGGCAGCAAGAAAAACCCTAATATATATACAAATGCTACAATAGAAAGTATAACAGATTATGACAGCAAAAATAGTATTATAAAGCTAAAAGACATTGTTAGAGCTGACAGCTATACGGATGAATATGAGCCTACGAACATTTCTATTTCTCCTTTAGGGTGGAAAACAGGTATGACCGACAATGTAAACGGAAGTGATGGTTCTTATGTAAGCAACACAACTGGCAAATATCCTTGCAAAATTGGTGGTATTGAATATTGTGCCGGTTTTTCAGAAACTACAAGTATAGTTGTGCAAAATCTAAATATATATGATGTTTATGATTGCAGGCTTAATACTTTTAATACCTTAAATGGTTATAGCAAAATTTCAGAAATTAGCTTTGCATCCAATGGTTATATAACAAAAGAAAGTATTGACCTAACTAACGGAATAATGTACCCTACAGAAACGGGAGGAACATCAGTAACTGGTTTTTGTGATTCTGCAGAAAAGCCGTCATCAACTTCATCGGCTATATTTTATGCTTCAATATATGCTTCTTATGGCTATGGTGTAAACGCAGGCTTGTGGTTTATTTCTTTAGGTCAAAATAATAACTTTGACCAAAATTTTATATGTGGGCGAATAAGTGTAAATGGAATAAGAGGTGAATTAAATGAAAGCAATTAGTTATAAAAAAGAAAATAAAATAAATTACACGCAATTGGATAATAATAAGGCTAATGTAATGCTGTTTTTTAATGAAAAAGAAATTGCCGATATTAATGGAAATATTTGTTATGAGTATGATTTCAACGAATTTGAAACAAACAAAAGTAAGACTTACATAGAAGAAAATGCAGAAAATCTTATTGATTACAAGACTATTGAAATTTCACAAGAGGAACGACTTGAAAGCCTTGAAAATGCCGTACAGGAAATAGCCTTAATGATGTTAGGAGAGTGATAAAATGGTTAAATTTTTAGCTTTAAGAGTACTACAAGGTAAACTTGATATTGAAAGTATACCACAAAAATTCAGAGAAGAAGTTACAAATTATATAAACTTGATTAAAAACAAATAAATTGGCCACCTACCTAAAACAGGTAGCTTCAAACTGTAGAAAAAGTCCAGTTTAACTGGGCTTTTCAGATTGTCGATAAACCCAGTTTCAAATTATAAACTGGGTTTATCATTGTAAAAATATATTCAATTAAGGATAAATTTTCAAATAT
>UQRG01000043.1 GCA_900543365.1 uncultured Eubacterium sp.
TGATAAAATGGAGCTTGTTATACAAAAGTGCATTGAAATTGGTGTTGATAGAATTGTGCCTGTTAAGACAGAACACGCAGTTGTTAAGCTAGAGGGCAAAGAGGAAAAGAAGCTACAGCGTTGGAATAAAATTGCTGAATCTGCTGCAAAACAGTGTGGCAGAGGCAAGATACCTGTTGTTGATAGCTTAATGACATTTAAAGATGCCATTAAGGAGGCTGTTGGTCTTGACGGAGTTGTTATTCCTTATGAAAAAGAAAAGGAAAATTCACTTAAGACTTTTGCTAAAGCCTTTAAGGGCAAAAGTATTGGTATTTTTATAGGTCCAGAAGGTGGATTTTCAGAGGAAGAAATTAATTATGCAATTAAAAATGGCATTAAATCAGTAACTCTTGGCAAAAGAATACTTAGAACAGAAACAGCAGGTCTTGTTGCGTCTGTTATTTTGCTTTACGAATTGGAGGATTAATTGTGATTTATTTTGATAATGCCTCTACAACCAAAATTAGTGATGTTGTACTTGGAAAAATGTATGAATTTATGAAAACTGGATTTGCCAATCCATCTTCACTTCATAAATTGGGCTTTGATGTTGAAAAGGAAGTAACTAAAGCTAGAAAAATAATTGCTGACAGCATTAAGGCATCACCTGATGAAATATATTTTACAAGTGGTGGTACAGAGGCTAACAATACAGCTATTTTAGGTGTAGCTGAGGCTTATAAAAAAAGAGGTAACAGAGTTGTTACAATGAAAATAGAGCATCCATCTGTTACAGACAGCTACAAGGAGCTTGAAAAAAGAGGATTTGAAGTAGTTACTCTTGATGTTGATGCAAAAGGCTATGTTAGTATTAGTGATATTGAAAATGCTGTTAATGATGATACTATACTAGTAAGTATTATGTATGTTAACAATGAAGTTGGTACTGTTCAAAATATAGAAAAAATATATTCAACGATTAAAACTAAAAATAAGAATTGTATTTTACATACTGACTGTGTGCAGGCTTTTTGTAAACATAGTATAAATAGTAAAAATGCTGATATTATAACTATGAGTGGTCACAAAATACAGTCAGCTAAAGGCATAGGTGCTATGTATATTAAAAAAGGTGTAAGAGTCAATAATCTTCACTTTGGTGGCAGCCAAGAAAAGGGATTTAGACCTGGTACTGAAAACACTTATGGAATAGTTGCTATGGGTGAGGCTTGCTCTATTGCTGCCAAAAATATGGAAGCAAATTATAAAAAAGTTAGCCAAATTAAAAACACACTTCTTAAAATAACTAATGAACTTGATGGTGTTTATGTAAATGGTGATGTTGAAAACGGTTCGCCATATATACTTAATTTAAGTTTTGAAAATGTTAAGGGTGAGGTTCTTTTACACGCCCTTGAAAGTGATGATATATTTGTAGCTACTGGTTCTGCCTGCTCATCAAGAGCTAAGGAAAAGAAAAAAATAGTTGATTATATTATAGATGGCAGAGGCGGAAATGCTGTAAGATTTAGTTTTTCAAGTGAAAATACTGTTGAAGAAGCTGAAAAGGTTGTTGAAAGCCTTAAAAAGCAAGTACCGATATTAAGGAAATTTGTGCCTAGATAAAAAGGATAATAATAGATTATTTTATACACTACATATAGTAGTATATATTAATTGTTTGATTTTGCTAACTATATATAACCCAAATGGAGAAATAAAATGAAAAATGTACTTTTAGTAAAATATGGCGAAATAGCTATGAGAGGAAAAAACAGATATTTAATTGAAAATCAATTAATATGGTCAATTATTAAGCGACTTGAACCTTATAATGGTTATAGGGTATATAAGGAACAGGGCAGACTTCTTGTTGTAAATGAAGTAGGGGAGTTTGACTATGACACAGTTATACCTATTGTAACTAAAATATTAGGTGTTACTGCTGTATGCCCAGGTATAGAATTTGAAGACCAGAGTATTGAAAGTCTTAGAAAACACGCTCTTGCTCATTTTAAGGAGCATTATCCTAATGGTGGTGTATCATTTAAGGTTGTTACAAGAAGGTCAGATAAAAGATACCCAATGACAGGTAACGAAATTAGTGCAGATGTTGGTGGCTATATTCTTCACAATATTGATAATTTAACAGTTGATGTACACAATCCAGAAGTTAAACTTATGGTGGAGCTTAGAAATAATGCTTATGTTTATAGCAAACTTATAAAGGCTTATGGAGGTTTGCCTTATGGTTCAAGTGGTAGAGCAACTGTACTTATGTCTGGTGGTATTGATAGTCCGGTAGCTGCCTTTTTAACAGCTAAAAGAGGTGTTGAAATTGAGGCAGTTTATTTTGATTCGCCACCTTACACATCAGAAAGGGCAAAGCAAAAGGTTTTTGACCTTGCAGAACAGCTTGCTAAGTATACAGGCAGTTTAAAACTTTATGTTGTGCCTTTTACGGAAACACAGCTTAAAATATATGAGAATACTCCACCAGAAAAAATGACAATACTTTTAAAGAGAGCAATGCTTAAGGCTGCTCAAAAGGTTGCAGAAAATAGCAAATCAATGGCTCTTGTTACTGGTGATAGTATAGGTCAGGTAGCAAGTCAGACTATGGAGGCTATTATGGCTATTGACCCAGCAGCAACAATACCAGTACTTAGACCTCTTTGTGCTATGGATAAACAGGAAATAGTTAATGTTGCAGTTGATATTGGTACTTATGATATTTCCATTAGACCTTATGAAGATTGCTGTACAGTATTTGTGGCAAAGCACCCAGAAACAAAGCCTAAAAAATCTATTATTGAGGCTATTGAAAGAAAAATAGAAGGACTTGATGAACTTATAGCAAAGGCTGTTGAGGATGCTAAAATTGTAGAATTTTAGTTAATTTTGGTAAAAAATATTTGACAACTTTAAAATGGTGTGTTAAACTATCTAAGTTGATTAGTTATGGGACAACTGCTGTTGTCCCTATTTTTTGTGAGGAGGAAACAAAATGAAGAATGTCTGGATAGTAGGCTCAAGTGGTCATGTTGGTACTGCTCTTACAGAACTTCTTGATTGTATGAAATACAAAATGTTTTTTACAGACAGTACAGAAGTAGATGTAACAAACAGACAGCTTGTTCACTTGTATATTACTAGAATAAGACCTGATGTAATTATTAATTGTGCAGCTATAACTAATAATGAGGAGTGCGAAAAAAATCCAGAGTTAGCTTATGCTGTTAATGCCATTGGAGCAAGAAATCTTGCTGTAGAGGCTCAAGCTATTGAGGCAAAACTTATACAGCTTTCAACAGATGATGTGTTTGATGGCAAACTTGACAGAGCTTATAATGAGTTTGATACACCTAATCCACAAACTGTTTATGGCAAGTCAAAATATGCTGGTGAAAAGTTTATTGAGGCTTTTTCTAATAAATATGTTATTATTAGAAGTTCTTGGGTTTATGGTACTGGTAGAGATTTTGTAAGCTATGCTTTAAACCAGGTAAAAAATAATGGGGAAATAGAGGCTTATACTAATGAATATGCTTGCCCTACAAGTGCAGAAGAACTAGCTAAAATTGTGGCTCAGTTTATAGATAATGACTGCTTTGGTATTTATCACGCAGTATGTAAGGGTGCTTGTAGTAGATATGAATTTGCAACTGAAATTGTTAAAAATTTAGGTAAAGAAAATTCTATTAATGTTAAGGCTAGGGAATATGTTAATCCGGTTAATTCTGTCCTTGATAATATGATGCTTAGAATTGATGGTATTGAAGAACCTTGTGAATGGAAAAAAGCATTAAAATCTCATATATCAAAGATAGGAGGAATAAGATAGTATGGAAAATAAAAAGAAAATGGGCTTATCTACTCAAATTTTTATAGCACTTTTAACTGGTGCATTATTAGGTGTAGTAGTTCACTATTTTATACCTAATGGTTTTATAAAGGATACTGTTCTTATTAATGGTATTTTTTATGTAGTAGGTCAGGGTTTTATTAGACTTATGCAGATGCTTGTTGTACCTTTGGTATTTTGCTCTCTTGTGTGTGGTAGTATGGCTATTGGTGATACTAAGACATTGGGTAAGGTTGGTATAAAGACAGTTATATTTTATGTATTTACAACAGCCTTAGCTGTAACTGTAGCTTTATGTATAGCAATGCTTATTAATCCGGGCAGAGGTATACAGCTTGAAAATATTGAAGCTGGTAATGTTGCGACAACAGAGGCAACAAGTATGGTTGAAACAATACTAAATATTATACCTAAAAATCCAATTGAGTCAATGGCAACTGGGGATATGTTACCAATTATTGTTTTTGCACTTTTTGTTGGTATTATGCTTGCTAAACTTGGTTCAAGTGCATCAACAGTATCTAATTTCTTTAGTCAGTTTAATGATATTATGATGGAAATGACAATGGCAGTTATGAAGTTTGCCCCAATTGGTGTATTTTGCCTTATTGCTAAAACTTTTGCAGGTATTGGCTTTGATGCTTTTTTACCTATGCTGAAATATATGGGTTCTGTAACTTTAGCTCTTGCTATTCAGTGTTTTGTAGTATATCAATTATTGCTTTTGGTATTTACAAGATTAAATCCATTGAAGTTTATAAGAAAATTTTTCCCTGTTATGACTTTTGCTTTTACAACAGCAACATCAAATGCTACTATTCCATTATCTATTGATACATTGGAAAAGAAAATTGGCGTTTCTAAAAGAATTTCATCATTTACAATTCCTCTTGGTGCAACTGTAAATATGGACGGTACTTCTATTATGCAGGGTGTAGCTGTTATATTTATTGCTCAGGTTTATGGTATTAATTTAAGTGCTGGTGACTTGGTAACAGTTGTAATTACTGCAACATTAGCCTCAATAGGTACAGCTGGTGTACCATCAGTTGGTCTTGTTACTCTTTCAATGGTTCTTTCTTCAGTAGGTCTTCCTACAGAAGGTATTGCCCTGATTATGGGTATTGACAGAATACTTGATATGTTAAGGACTGCAGTTAATATTACAGGAGATGCTGTTTGTACAACAGTAGTATCTTATCAGGAAAAAGCTTTTGATAAAGAAGTATTTAATAATAGTGTAAAGGAGTAAGCTATGGAATTATCAATATGGACTTTTATTATTGTTTGTCCTATGGTATTTTTAGCTAGCTTTGTAGATGCTGTAGCAGGCGGTGGAGGCTTGATTTCACTGCCTGCTTATTTATTGGCAGGAGTTCAGCCAAAGTTTGCTATAGGTACAAATAAATTGTCGTCAGCTATAGGGACTGTTTTTTCAACTGCTCGATATTGCAAAAATGGTTTCTTTGATTTAAAATTGGCTATCCCATCAGTAATTGTTGCTCTTGCAGGTTCTTATATTGGAGCAAAAACTGTATTGGTAACAAATGATGAAGTTTTAAAGTATATTTTAATAGTTGTGTTGCCTGTAGTTGCTTTTTTTGTACTAAAGAAAAAGAATTTTAATGAAGTTAAAAATAAGCCTAAAAGAATAACACAATTTATTATTGCTGTTTTAGCATCATTTGTTGTAGGTATGTATGATGGATTTTATGGACCGGGAACAGGAACTTTTTTAATATTAATATATACTGGACTTGTAAAACTTGATTTACTTACAGCATCTGGCAATACTAAACTTGTAAATTTAACATCTAATATTACAGCTTTAGTAACATTTATGTGTAGTGGTAATATAGTGTATGCTTTGGGAATTACAGCATCTGTATTTAGCATAGTTGGTCATTATTTAGGCTCAGGTATGGTTATGAAAAATGGAAGTAAGATTGTAAAACCAATTATTGTTGTAGTTATAGTATTGCTTTTGATTAAAATTTGTGTTGGTTTATAAAAAAATATACATACTTGCATATTTGTGATATAATTATATATAGAAATAATATAATGGAGGTAAGTTTTATGAAAGTTTTATTATTTAATGGTAGTCCAAAAGCTAAAGGCTGTACATTTACAGCTCTCAATGAAGTAGCTAAAACTTTAGAGGAAAATGGTGTTGAGGCTGAAATTATTCATATTGGTGGCAAAGTATTAGGTGGTTGTAAGGGATGTGGCTTTTGTGGCAAAACTGGCAAATGTGTTACAGAAGATGTTTTAAATGAAGTTATGGATAAGGTAAAGAGTGCAGATGGTTATGTATTTGGTTCACCTGTTCATTATGCTTCTGCCAGTGGTGATATTACAGCATTTCTTGACAGACTTTTTATTTCTTGTGGTTCAGCTATGGCTTATAAGCCTGGTTGTGTTGTCTGTTCTTGTCGTAGAGGAGGTTCATCAGCTACTTTTGACCAGCTTAATAAGTATTTTACAATTAACAATATGCCAATAGTATCAGCCAACTATTGGAATCAAGTTCACGGTAACACTCCAGAGGAGGTTGTTAAGGACGAAGAAGGTATGCAGACTATGAGGTATTTAGGCAGAAATATGGCTTGGCTTTTAAAGTGTATTGATACTGGTATCAATAATGGTGTTGCTTATCCTGATAAGGAAGCTAAAATTAAAACAAATTACATAAGATAATTAGTAACAAATACTGTTGCAACTTTATATTATAAAGTATAAGGTTGTGAGGGTGATATTGATGGTTAAAACAAGAGTTCTGTCTGATTTGACTATTGGTCAATCAGGCAGAATTTTTAAAATTAAGCCTTGTTCATTAAAAAACAGGCTTATTGAATTGGGGTTTACAGAGGGTACAAAGGTTTCCGTACTTCATTCTAACATAGGCGAAAGCTCCCTTGCTTATTATGTTAAAGGTGCAGTTATAGCTTTGCGTAGAGAAGAAAGTGCCAACATAATTGTTGAGGAGGAATACTATGAATAATAAAACTGTTGTACTTGTAGGTAATCCTAATACTGGAAAAAGCACTATATTTAATGCTTTAACAGGTAGTCATCAGCATACCGGCAACTGGTCAGGAAAAACTGTTGGCAATGCCACTGGAACTATGGATTATAAAGGTGTAAGGTATGAAATAATTGATTTGCCTGGCATTTATTCAACTAATCCAATTTCTGAAGATGAAAAATGTGCTATGGATTGTATAAAGTCAGGTATAGCTGATATTGTTATTATTGTATTAGATTCAACTTGTCTTGAGAGAAATTTAATACTTGCATTGGAGTTATCTAAAATTTGTTGCAATGTTATTGTTTGTGTCAATTTAATTGATGAGGCACATAAAAAGGGAATAATAGTAGATATTAAAAAGCTTGAAGAAATTTTGAACATACCCGTTGTGGCAACAGTTGCCAGAAATGGTATAGGAATGGATAAGTTAAAAGAGGAAATTCATTCTCATAATACTTCCTGCCAAAGTTGTGAATGTAGTGTAGAGTATGTTTATACCAATTGTGTAGAGAACAGTTGTAATATATTTAATAACATTGATAGAAAAATCGACAGAATAGTCACAGGTAAAATTTGGGCATTGCCTATTATGGCTATTCTTTTTTGTTTTATACTTTGGCTTACTATATTAGGAACAAACTATCCATCGGCCTTTTTAAGCTCATTTTTTAAGACAGTTGAAAACTATCTTCTTTATATATTTGATGATAGTAATTGGCTTATAAAAGGTGTTTTTGTTGAAGGTATATTTAGAACTTTAAGTTGGGTAGTAGCAGTTATGTTGCCACCAATGACAATATTTTTCCCTCTTTTTGCAATATTAGAGGATTCTGGATATTTGCCAAGAATAGCCTTTAATTCAGACAAAGTTTTTAAAAAGGCAAATGCACACAGCAAAATGGTAATGTCAATATGTATGGGTTTAGGCTGTAACGCAGTAGGAGTTGTAGCTGCTAGGATTATTGAATCTAAAAAGGAAAGACTTATAGCAATACTTACAAACTGTTTTATGCCTTGTAATGGTAGATTTGCTGGTCTAATTATGCTTGCATCAGTGTTTATAGCAAGTGGAGCCTTTGGTAGTATAAAAGTTGCAATTACTGTTTTATTGTGTATATTAAGTGGTGTTATAATCACACTTATCATATCTTATATATTAAGCAAAACTATTTTAAGAGGTCAGCAATCTTCTTTTATATTAGAGTTGCCGCCATATAGACGACCTGATATAAAAAACATTCTTAAAAGGTCTGTTAGAGAAAAGATACTCTATGTTTTAGGTAGAGCAATAGTTGTAGCTGCACCAGCTGGTGCAATAATATGGATTATGCAAAATGTAACATTTGGTGATATTAGTTTAATGACTTATATAGCCAATTTCTTAAATCCTTTTGCTGAACTTATGGGACTTGATGGATATATATTGGCAGCTTTTATATTGGGTATGCCAGCTAACGAAATTGTAATTCCTATTATAATTATGTGTTATAGTGGAAGTAGTGGTATTATTGAATTTGAAAATCTATCTGAACTTGGAGCATTGTTAAGAGCAAATGGTTGGAATTATGTGACAGCTATATGTACTATGATTTTTTCACTTAATCACTTCCCTTGTGGTACTACTTTGCTAACTATTAAAAAAGAAACTAAAAGTGTTAAATGGACTGTTTTAGCTTTTATTCTGCCTACTGTGACAGGTATTGTGTTATGTATGCTTATAAATTTATTTATGGGTGCCGCATAGTTTGACTATGTGGCACTAATTGATTGATTTTTTTATTGGATTCGTATGGTATGTATTTATTGCTCCGATTGATAACGGTATTGTTTAAAATAACCTGCATATATGCTGATACTCTATAGTCATATACGAATACACCAGGGCAATCATTATAAAAATATCTTTCATCACTTGGACCACAATCAAGGACATTCCTTATATTGTCGCAATAATAAATAGTATTGTTTTTGCAGGTGTAAACAACATAATCATCAAATCTGTTGTCATTACTTATATATCTGATTATAAGTTTAGGAATATTATCATTATCCAAATCCTCAATATAACATTGCTCCTTGAAACAATCTATATTATAAATGGTTGAGCTTTGAGGAAAAGGATTTGACGGATATTCAATAATCATTCCAGTTACATTACGAAATATAATTTTGTCAGCTGCTTTTTGAAATATTTTTTCATATTCATCATTGACATTGTCAATACCTTTTATGACTTTGGGAAAATTATCGGATGGCATAATAGTACATATATAAGTATAATTTTCAGGATACAGAAACATAATGTTGTTTTTTTTCATCATAAGCAACTTTGTAGCCAAAAGGTTCGCCTATATTATTTGCAGGCAGCATTAAGGAATTATCAAATAAAACAGGTGTATGTTCCATAGACTTTTCAAGTCCGTTTACTGTCATTTTGCTGCTGCCTAATTTTACGGTAACATAAATATTGTCTTTGTTTACAATAAGGAATCTGTCTTTGGCATTCCATTTAATTTCTGCACCAATAGCTTCAAATACACATCGTGCAGGACCAAAAATTTATTATTAAATGCCTTTCCTGTTTCATTTATAGATGTGTTGTTTACAACAATCATAGTTGATTCATCAGCAGCACATACATTTGTTACAAAAAGTGTTGTCAATATGAATCCTAAAAAAATAACATACAATTTTTTCATATATTAATACACACTCCTTTTATTTATTTTTTGATATTTCCCCTAACATCTCCTCGTCAAAGTCAAACAGAATATCATTGGTTTCCATAACCGTAAGATTTTTGGAAATAGCATAAAGAAAAATAGAATCCCGTCTGTCTCTTGGATCAAGCATAAGATATTTTGCGAGCCTTAACAAAAGCTGCATTTCATTGTAGTTAAGTTTCATAGCTATACCTATTGCTATATATACATCTCTGTTAGGCTTTCTGTTTCCGTTAAATACCTTGTACACATAATCCCCAAGGCAAGAGCTTATTGAAATAAAACTTATTTTCAGCCCCTTTTCTCTAAGCAGTTTCATTAAATATTCATCTGCACTTATGTTTAAATATTCTGATTTATTTTTATATAGTCCTGAATAGATAATGTGTTTTTAATATTATTTAGTAGCTCATCCGTC
>UQRG01000044.1 GCA_900543365.1 uncultured Eubacterium sp.
ATACCTATGAGATTTATAAGAGCTCCTTATATAAAGTGTATTGATAATAAAAATGTGGAGGTGCTTTCAGTAGTAGATGATAAAATTGTTGCAGCAAGAGAAGGTAATATGTTGGTTACAGCATTTCACCCAGAATTAACAGATTGTAATGATGTACATAAATATTTTATTGAAAATATTTGTAATAAATAATTAAAATTAATTTAAACCGATGATATTAAGGATTTTGTCTTATATCATCGGTTTTTATTTTACTAAGATTTTACAAACTTATAACTGAAAACTGATAGAAGGATAAAATAGTTTTATATATAATCTTTATTGTAAACAAGAAGAATACATTTTTTAAGGAGATTAAAAAAGATGAAAAAGACAATTAAATTAATGGTATCTGCGGTTTTAGCTGCAACTATGTTAGTAGGTTGTGGTAGCACAGGAACAACAGAAAGTAGTGAGGGTACAAGTGAAGCTGCATCAAGTGCTAGTAGTGATGATGTAATCACAATGAGTGGTTCAACATCAATGGAAAAACTTTGCAATACATTAAAGGAAGAATATATGAACAAAACTGGTGTTGAAATTGATGTTCAATTCACAGGTTCAGGTGCAGGTATTCAAGCTGTTTCAGATGGAACTGTTAATATTGGTAACTCATCAAGAGCATTAAAAGATGAGGAAAAGGCTAAAGGTATTTCAGAAAATATTGTTGCTTTAGATGGTATTGGTATTATTGTTGATAAGGCAAATACTGTAACAGATATTTCTAAGGACAATCTTGCAAAGGTTTATAAAGGTGAAATAAAGAATTGGAGTGAACTTGGTGGTGCAGATGAACCAATCGTTGTTATTGGTAGAGAAGCTGGTTCTGGTACAAGAGGTGCTTTTGAGGAAATATTAAGTGTTGAAGATAATTGTGTATATGCACAGGAAATTAGTTCAACAGGTGCTGTAATGGCAAAAGTTGCTTCTACTCCTGGTGCAATTGGTTATGTATCACTTGATGTAATTGATGATACAGTATCTATATTAAAGGTAGATGGTATTGAAGCTACAGCAGATAATATTAAGAATGGTACATATACTATTCAAAGACCATTTGTAATGGCTACAAAGGGTGCTATTTCAGAACAGAGCCAGACAGTACAGGATTTCTTTAACTATCTTAATAGTGAAGAGGGTCAGGAAATTATAACTAAGCTTGGTTTAGTAACAACAAAGTAATGAATTAATCAGAAATAAATGCTTGAGGTGAATTAGTATGGAAAAAACAGTCACACTAAGCAGTAAGAGGGCTGTCGCAAATAATGTCGACAGCTCATCTACTGTAAAAAATATGTCAATTAAAGGTGGCAACAGAAGTAAATCTTTTTCAGAAGAATTTATGAAAATTATATTTACAATATGTGGTTTTGTTGCTGTTGCTGCTGTAATTGCAATTACTGTATATATGCTTATATCTGGTGTCCCTGCAATATTTAAGGTTGGTATAGCTGAAATGCTCTTTGGCACAGAGTGGGCACCTACAGCGGCTGAACCGAGTTTTGGCATTGCTTATATTATACTCACTTCTATAATTGGTACTGCTGCTGCTATAGTTATTGGAGTACCAATTGGACTTTTAACTGCTGTATTTATGTCAGAAGTTGCAACTCCTAAGGTTGCTAAGACAGTTAAACCAGCTGTTGAGCTTCTTGCAGGTATTCCATCTATTGTATATGGTTTACTTGGCTTGTTGATTATTAATCCATTAATGGGAAGTATTGAAAAGGCAATATTTGCAAACTCTAAAACTCATATTATGAATGGTGGTGCAAATCTTATTTCTGCTGTTATTGTTCTTGCAATTATGATTTTGCCAACAGTTATCAATAGTTCAGAAACAGCCTTAAGAGCTGTACCTGTACATATGCGTCAAGCAAGTCTTGCTCTTGGTGCAACTCCAACACAAACAATATTTAAAGTAACAATTCCAGCAGCAAAGTCTGGTATTATTACAGCAGTAGTATTAGGTGTAGGTAGAGCAGTAGGTGAGGCGATGGCTATTGTACTTGTATCTGGTAATACAGTAAATGTTCCATTACCATTTAACTCAGTAAGATTCCTTACAACTGGTATTGTATCAGAAATGGGATATGCTGAGGGTCTTCATAGACAGGCATTGTTTACAATAGGTCTTGTACTCTTTGCATTTATTATGATTATAAACATTATTATTAACAAAATTTTAAAGGGTGGTGAAGATAATGAGAGATAGTATTTGTCAAAAGCATATAAGAATAAGTGACAATATTTTAAGATTTCTAATTTATCTTTCTGCTGGAATTTCAGTTGGTATACTTATTGGTATAATAGGATATGTTGCCTTTAGAGGTCTTGGTTCAATTAGTTGGGAATTTTTATCAAGTGTTACATCTGAATTAAATGGTACATTTGGTATTATTGGTAACATTGTAAATACACTTTACATTATTGTTATATCTTTGATTATTGCAACCCCTATAGGTATTGGTGCTGCTGTTTACTTAACAGAATATGCTAAAGCAGGTAAAGTAGTACGAATAATTGAGTTTACAACAGAAACTCTTGCAGGTATTCCATCAATTATATATGGTTTGTTTGGAATGGCATTTTTTGGCATAACACTTAAACTCAAAACATCAATTCTTTGTGGTTGTCTTACTTTAACAATTATGGTTCTTCCACTTATTATAAGAACAACACAAGAATCTTTAAAAACTGTTCCTTTAGGTTATAGAACCGGTGCTTTAGGTATTGGTGCAACAAAGTGGTATATGATTAGAACAATTATTTTACCAAGTGCCTTACCTGGTATTGTTACGGCTGTAATATTAAGTGTAGGTAGAATTGTTGGTGAGTCAGCAGCACTTTTATTTACTGCTGGTGCCGGTTATTACTTACCAAAGCATTTATTCTCTCACGCACTTAAATCTGGTGGTACACTTACAATACAGATGTATTTAAGTATGGAAAGAGGAGAATTTGACAATGCCTTTGGTATAGCACTTGTACTTGTTGTAATTGTACTTGTTATTAATGCTTTAACTAAGGTTATTACTAATAATATGAAAAAGTCTGCTTAAAGAAAGAGGTAATAAAATGGAATCTAAGATTAGCGTATCAAACTTAAACTTATATTATGGTTCAAACCACGCTTTAAAAAATGTTAGTATGGAAATACCTAAGAAAGAGGTCACAGCTTTTATTGGACCATCTGGTTGTGGTAAGTCTACATTTTTAAAAACATTAAATAGAATGAATGACCTTGTAGATGGTGTAAGAATTGATGGTAAAGTTTTACTTGATGGTGAAGATATTTATAGTGCTGATGTAGATACGACTTTGTTAAGAAAAAAAGTAGGTATGGTTTTTCAGCAACCTAATCCTTTTCCTATGAGTATTTATGACAATATTGCTTATGGACCGAGAATTCATGGTATTAAGAATAAGGCACAACTTGATGAAATTGTTGAAACTTCTTTAAGAGGTGCTGCAATTTTTGATGAAGTTAAGGATAGATTAAAAAAGTCTGCTTTAGGTCTTTCTGGTGGTCAGCAACAAAGATTGTGCATAGCAAGAGCTTTGGCGGTAAAGCCTGATGTGCTTTTAATGGACGAGCCAACTTCAGCCCTTGACCCGATTTCAACATTAAAGGTTGAAGAGTTAATGGCAGAACTTAAGAATAATTATACAGTTGTAATTGTAACTCATAATATGCAACAGGCTACTAGAATTGCTGACAACACAGCATTTTTCCTAGTTGGTGAAATGGTAGAAATGAATAAAACAGAAACATTGTTCTCAAGACCTATGGATAAGAGAACAGAAGATTATATAACAGGTAGATTTGGCTGATATTTTATATATTATTATGAAAATGCTAAAGTATAATAGATTTTTATGGAGGTAGGGTTATGCCAAGAAAAACTTTTGAGGCTTCTCTTGAGGATCTTAATGTGGAATTAATTAAAATGGGTGCTATTGTTGAAAATGCTATTAATTCAGCAATAATTGCATTAAAAAACAATGATGATAAGTTAGCAAAAGAGGTTGTTGACCAAGATAGAGTTATTGATGATATGGAGAAAGATATTGAATCAAAGTGTTTGTCTTTAATATTAAGGCAACAACCGGTGGCTTGTGATTTGAGAGTTGTTTCAACGGCTTTAAAGATGGTAACTGATATGGAGAGAATAGGTGACCAGGCAGCAGATATTGCTGAACTTGTAATGGGTTTTAATTCAGACTTAAAGTACAGGTCTATTGAGCATATTCCGGCTATGGCTGAGGCAGCAGTTTCAATGGTTCACGGAGCTATTGCAGCTTTCGTAAATAATGATATTAATCAAGCAAGAGAAATTATAAAAAAAGATGATATAGTTGACGAACTTTTTGACAAAGTTAAGTCGGATGTGTCATTAAGTTTGCAAAATGATATTAAAAATTGCGATATGGATATTAATTTCTTAATGATTGCTAAGTATCTTGAAAGAATAGGTGACCACGCAGAAAATATATGTGAGTGGATAGAATTCTCTGAAACAGGAGATTACAAAAACGAAAAATTGTTATAGTCTTTATCTTTTTTATCCTTTTTAACCTCCCAGATATTATAGTTTGGGAGGTTGTTTTATTTATGTTCAAAATTTATGCCTAATATTTCTAATGTTTTTTTTGAAAAAAAGTCAATTATCATATCAATAACATCATTGACAGGTAGTTCAGACTCGTTTAACCACCATTGTATCAATACAATAAAAAGAGAAAAAAATGCTTCAGATAAAAGTTCTGGAGTAAAATTTGTGTCTTTAGTTCTTTTTTTTATTTGACTTATTGAAAAAAGGTCATATTTAAGTTTTTTCTTTAAATTATTTAAAAAGTTAGGATTGGTTTTGTCTTTTACTAATATGTTAAATATATCTTTATGTTCTTTAAAGTGCAATAACATATCAATTAAATATTTCCTTTGTTCGTCACCTTTTAAATTTTGTAAATTATTTAATGTGGGGTAGAGTATACTTAATAATTCATTGGAGATAGAATTATAAAGAGCCTCTTTTGTTTCAAAATGAAGATAGAAAGTTTTTCTATTTATCATTGCTCCTTGAGATATATCAGTAATAGTAATGTTTGCATATCCTTTTTCACTCATAAGCTCTAAAAAAGCTTTTTTTATAGAATTTTTACTTTTAATAATTCTTAAGTCTGTCTTTTTTTCCATAAATTATCTCCTTTATTAATATGATATATTTTACAACACAAAGGAAAATATTTCAATATTTTTTGATGAATAAGCAACAAAAAAATAAAAAGTGTATAATATTATATATTCTGTCCAATATTGACCGTTGATTTATTTTGGTAAAGTGTTAGAATAAAATTAATAGAATATTAAAATACAATTAGGAGGCGATTATATGAAAAAGAGAATGCTTTGCTCAATGTTGGTATTATCTTTGATAGTAGGTTTAGCAGGCTGTGGTAAAGATAAAAAAGCTAATGTTGAAGTTACACCTAAAATTGTAAAGACTCAGTCAGTGGCAGAGGAAAGTGTTACTTCAGGTTATAGTTACCTTGGTATTGTTAAGGCTAAGGAAACAAAAAATTATTCTTTCCTTGCAGCTGGTAAAATAGCTGAAATATGTGTTGAAAAAGGTCAGCAGTTTAAAAAAGGAGATATTTTGGCAAAACTTGATACAACATCAATGGAGTATCAGTCATCTATAAGTCAAAATACTGAGTCACAGGCTCAGGCTACTTTACAAAAGACAATAAGTACTTATGATACTAACATAAGTAACGCTAAATCACAAATTGCAACTCTTGACAAGGCAATTGTTGCAGGTCAAAAGGGTATTGATGCTCTTGTTGTAGGTCTTGATGCAGAGTCACAAAATATTGCAGCTGGTGAAGATGCTCTTAAAACTTTAAAGGGAGAACTTGATGCTGCAAGAGAAATTAATGCTGTAGGTGGTTATGCTGATAAAGATTTAGAACAGCTCGAAAGTCAATATAAGACTAAGGCTGCCGAGTTAGAAGCTGCAAAGGCTACTCACGAAGGCAATAAGGCAACTCTTGAAAGTAAAAAGGCAGAACTTGATGCATCAAAGGCTAAAAAGAGTGAGGCACTTACAACTCTTAATAACCTATATACTTCAAAGGCAAAGGATGTTGCTGCAGCTCAAGCTAGTGTAAATAGTGCTAGCACATCTAAAAGTATTGTTGATAAAAATATTAATGATGCAACTATAAAGGCTGATAGTGATGGATATGTTATGGAACTTCCATATAAGGAAGGAGAAGTTATAGCAGCCGGTTATCCTGTTGTTGTAGCCAAGAGTAAGGAACTTGTTGTTACAGTTGGTGCATCTGATGCTGAGTATAATAATATTAAGATTGGTGGCACAGCCCTTATTAATGGCAAGGCAGTAGGTATAATTGACACAATAGCACAGTATCCAGATGAAAAGACAAGAACTTATGCTGTAGATATTGCTGTTGATGGAGATTATACAATTGGAGAAACTGTTGATGTTAAAATAGTAACAGGTAATGTAAGTGGTTGTTATGTTCCTATTGATGCTGTATTTAACAGTGATGGTGTTGACTATGTTTATGCTGTTAATTCTGAAAACAGAATATATAAAAAACAGGTTGTTTTAGGAGAATTCTCAGGAGATAAGGTTGAGGTACAAATTGATGACTCTTCAGCAATAGTAGTTACAGAAGGTGTTAAAAACCTGAGAGAAAATGACCTTGTAACAATGGAGGGCTGATAATATGAGTGGTAAGGAAAAATTCTTTGCAGGACTCCTTGAAAGAAAGTCACTGATTATAATGCTTGTTGTTATGGTATTTGTTGCTGGCATATTTTCATATATAAAGATGCCTAAACAGAAATTTCCTAAAGTAGTTCTTCCGGTTGCAACAGTTACGGTGGTGTATCCTGGAGCAACGGCAGAAGATATGGAGCAGCTTGTGTCAGAAAAGGTTGAACATACTTGTATGGAACTTGATGGATTTGATAAGTGTGAATCTACTGTTGGAGATAATTATAGTGTAACTAGCATAAACTTAAGTATGGATTTAACTCAAAATGAGGTTGATGACCGCTGGAATGAACTTAGGAATAAGATGGATACACTTAAGTCTGAATTGCCATCAGGTGTAACATCAATAACCGTAGATGATGATGTTATGGATACAGCTGGTCTTATACTTGCAGTTACAGGAGATAATATATCTAATGATGAACTTTCACAAAGAAGTAAGGAAATTGCTGACCAACTTAGACTTGTTAAGGGTGTTAAGAAAGTATCTGTACACGGCGATGTTCCTTCAGAAGTAAAAATAACAGTAAATATTGATAAACTTAATGATACTAATGTATCACTTGCGGAACTTGCTAAGATTATAGGTTATCATAACTCAACATTACCTACAGGTTCAATAAAAGTTGATGGTAACAATATTAAGGTTAATACTTCTGGTCAGTTTGAAAGTCTTAACGATATTAAAAATATTGTTATTGCTGCTAATGATGACTATATTATTACTAAACTTTCAGATGTAGCTGATGTTAGAATGGAAGTACCTGATGATGAAGGATATTACATTTACGATAATAAAAGGTCAACTGTTCTTGCAGTATATTTTGAGAGTGGTTTAAATGTTGTAAGTTTAGGTGACAAGGTTAATAAGGTTATTGATAATTATAATGAATCGTTGCCAGAAGGTATAAATGTTAATAAGATATTTATGCAACCAGATAAGGTATCAGATTCAATAAATGATTTTATAGTTAATCTTATAGAGTCAATTATATTAGTTGTAATTGTAGTTATGATTGGTATGAATTTTAGAAATGCCATTGTTGTTTCTATTGCAATACCTTTGTCTATACTGATGAATTTCTTATTTAATCACATTATGGGTCTTGAAATTCATTTTGTATCACTTGCGTCACTTATTGTTGTATTGGGTATGTTGGTTGATAACTCTGTTGTAGTTAGTGATGCAATACAAAAGAATATGGATGTGGGTATGAGTAATAGGGAAGCAACAATTAAAGGAGTTGCGTCAGTTGCATTACCGGTATTTGTGTCTATGCTTTCATCAGTAATTGCTTTTTGTTCTATTTTTGTGCTTCCAGGTGCATATAGACAGCTTTCAATTTCATTCCCTATAGTTATTATAACTTCTCTTATTTGCTCTTTTTTAGTATCAATGTTTGTTACTCCACTTACAAGCTGTATACTTTTAAGAAAGAGTAAGGAAAGTAATGGAGGTAAAATTCCAACATCAAGAAAGTTATATAATTGGGCATTTAGTCACGCATTTAAGCATAAAGCATTAACTATAATAGGTTCTATAATTTTAATGCTTTTATGTGCATCAACTGTTTTTACAATAGATATGCAAATTGTGCCAACAGCCAATGATGATATTATTACAATTGATGTATCTGCTAATGATGAAAATAGTGTTGAAAGAACTAGAGAAATAGTTGATAATATAGAACAAATATTAGATGAACAGCCAGAAACTGAATATTATTTAAGCGGTATAGGTTTAAGTATACCTCGTTATGACTATGCTATTTTACCTAAGGCTGATACTGATAATACTGGTGATATTTATGTTAAGATTAATCTTAAGGATGGTAAGCGTTTTAAGAAAACATCAGATATGGTAGACTTTCTTCAAAATGAAATGAATAGTCGTGTAGGTGGTGCAACTGTAATGGTTGACGAAATTGGTATATTTACACTTAACACTAAGCCAGTTGAGGTTAAACTTTATTCAGACAATGTTGATGACTTAAATAAGGCATCAGAACTTGTTAATGATATGCTTACACAGCTTGACGGTACTAAAGGTATACAAAATAAAAATGAGCTTGCTACATATAATTATTATGTTAAAATGGATAATATGAAGCTTAATACCTTAGGACTTACACAGGCTGAGGCTCAAAATGAACTTAGTATAGCTATGCAGGGCAGAGATGTTTCTACATACAGAAGTGGTAACAAAGAATATAGTGTTGTACTTGATACTAATATTGATTCAAGAGATCAGATTAAGGCATTTAAGGTTAAGTCATCAACAATGGATGCAAAGTATAATGTTGCACAGTTTGCTGATGTATCCTTAAAGCCAGAAATTACTTCTATTTCAAGAATTGATGGTAGACGAGGTAGAGCAGTAGGTTGTTACACAAGTCAGAGGGTCAGTGAAATTTCAGTACAGAATGAACTTGAAAAAATTATTTCTGAAAATATTGACCAGTTCCCAAATAGTGTTACTATTGAAAATTCAGGTAAGAAAAAGCCATTTATGGAAGATGTACTCTTTAACATTGGTATTGCAGCAGCAGTTGCTGTAATTGCAATGCTTATACTTCTTCTTATTCAGTTTGGTTCATTTAAAAAGGTTGGTATTGTATTTATATCAGTTCCATTTGGTATTGCTACAGGTATGCTTGGACTTAAAATAACTGGACAGCCAATAAGTTTGTTTGCTCTTATTGGTGGTGTAAGTCTTATAGGCTGTGTAATGGCAAATGCTATTGTACTTATTGACTGTATTACAAATGAGCTTAATAGTGGTCTTGGAATTGAAGAAGCTTGTAAATCTGCTGGAGGTCAAAGATTAAGACCTATTCTTATGAGTACAATGACTACAGTTTTAGGTTTACTACCACTTGCACTTTTTGGTGACTTATTATTTATACCAATGGCTGTACTTATGCTTGTAGGTTTGTTCTTTGCAATGCTCGTTAATTTGGTACTTGTACCTTTAGTATATTATATAGCCTTTAGAAAAAAACAGGCTTAAATTAAATATTGATTGTTTAAAATAGCGCACTGTTTTAGGTGCGTTATTTTTTAACTATTAGTCTACTATTTTTGGGTATTAAATTTTAATATGTTTATTTTATATATTTGCTT
>UQRG01000045.1 GCA_900543365.1 uncultured Eubacterium sp.
CTAAGCCTAATATTGAACCTAAAAAATCTCTGTGAGTTAATGTCCTACTAAAAACAGAATTGTAGCTAATTTCAATAGGCACAATAGGAAATTGCAAAAAATTACACTCTGTAAACTCTGGAAAAAATCCAAGTTTTAATCTTTCGCAACCTTCATAACCACCATAAGCTATAATTTTACATTCATTGTTTAAAAGCATATCCTTGATAGAATATGCTTTATAAGGATCCATAAATATTGTAAACTCCGGAGTAAAAGTTTTAAGTGCAATTTGAAGCTTATCCATAGCCTTAGCTACAATAAGCCTCTCATCACTATCACTTATATTTTTTAAAATATCTTTTCTATTCATAATCAAAAAATACTTATTATAATTCTTACAAGAATTCTATATACAAAATCTATTAAAAAATATGCTATAACCGGAGAAAAATCAATCATCATTCCTCCACCTAAAGGTGACTTTGCTATAAGTCGTCTAATAGGTCCTAAAATAGGTTCAGTCAAAGCAACAACTATTCTTACAAAAAAATTATCTCTACCTATAGGCAACCAAGAAAGAATACACCTAATTAGAATAGCAAAAGCTAAAACTTGATAAAAAATGCCTAAGGCAGTAACCAAAATACTAGCAATTGTCATACACAATCTCCTTAATAATTATCAATAACGCTTATGAAAAACTGACTTTGGAAGTTTAATACCACTTGCAGCAAGTTCTTCTTTAAATTCACCAGTAACATCAACATCATAAGGTCCAATAATATAAATTCTGCCAGAAACAGGATTAAGAGAACCTTTTAATGCATAGCACGCACCACTTAAAAAATCAGTTATTCTCTGTGCCATTTCTTTTTCAAGTCCTTCAAGATTTACAATAACAGTCTTGTTATTTCTAAGTTCACGAGTAACTTCACAAGCCGCATCTATAGTCTGAGGACTAACAACAACAACACTCATCTTAACCTTTGCATTAATATCAATTACATTACTGTTTCTGTTTGATGAAAAACTTCTAAAAGAGCTACTACTTCTTTCTTCTTCCTCTTCTTCAACATCATCAGTGGCACTTGACTTTCTAAAATTCTTCATAAAATCAAACTTTGGCTTAGAACTTCTGGTTTCTTGATACTCCTCATCATAACCATCTTCTTCATAATCATCATATTCTTCATCATAGTCATCTGGAGTACCCATTACCATTGTCTTTAACTTTTCCCATAATTCAGCCATTTTATTTTATCCTCCTAAATTTTCTTATAATTCCATTTTATTTTGAATAATCTCTTGCACCAAAAAGACCTGTACCAATTCTAACAATATTAGCACCTTCTTCAACAGCAATTTCATAATCGTTTGTCATACCCATAGATAAATATTTCATATCTATATTATTATAGTTTTTATCCCTAATGTCAACAAATAAATTTCTCATTTGCTTAAAATATTCTCTATTATCCTCAGGATTTTCAACAAAAGGTGCTACAGTCATAAGCCCCTTAACTATTACATTATCAAGTTTGCTTATTTCTACAGCCAAAGCCTCAGCCTCATCGAGAGGTACACCACTCTTTGCTTCCTCGCCTGCAATGTTAATTTCCACAAGAATATCCATAGTAATATTCTTTGACTTAGCTCTTTTACTTATTTCTTCAGCAAGTTTAAGACTATCTACAGAATGAATAAGACAAACCTTATCAATAATATACTTTACTTTGTTAGTTTGTAAATGACCTATTTGATGCCATTTTACATTTTTAATTTCATAGTATTTCCAATTAATTTCTTGAGGTTTATTTTCACCTAAATCTACAAGACCTAAATTTACAGCCTCTTTTATTCTAGGCACATCAACTGTTTTACTAACGGCAAGGAGAAGCACATCTTCTCTTTTTCTAGCACTTTTTTCAGCAGCAGCTTTAATTTTTTCATTTATTAAATCCAAATTTTCTTTAATACTCATTTATTTTACCTCTATTCATAGACCATTTCCTCTTTTTTAACATTACTAGGGTCGGTCATAATTCTATCATAAACATAAATATTTGTGTTATAGCTTGGATCTAGAATTGTATGTGTTGTATTTGACACAGCATTTTTTAGGTCAATAGTTCTGAATTCAGCTATACCTGTGTTGACAACATAAATACCCTTTGTATTAAGTACATCAGCAATTACAAATGTATCTGTACTATTTGGAGATTTAATTGAATCACCAACATTAAGTACACCCATTTGAACCGGTGAATAACAATATTTTTCATCATCAGGGTCTTTACCTGAAATGCTTACAGCTACCTTCTTAGTATTACCATTTTCAACCTTAGTTACATTACCATCCTCGTCTACATAATCTGATGGAATTTTCATAAGAGTTTCTTCAACAATAGCATCATTTGGTATCTTAAAACCTCTTTCTGAGCTTTCAGTTTCAACTGTAATATTTCTAGCATTAATAAAGTCTGCCATATCTCTTGTTATCTTGAATATAACAAATTCCTCATTACTATCACCATTTGCAACAAGTTCTTGAACATAAGCATAAAGTTTATGTTGCTTACCTTCATCGTCTTTAATATATATTGAATGAGTTTCTCCCTTTTCCCAATTCTCAATATACGATTTATCAATATAAGTTGCAATGTACCAAGTATTAGAAGTGACCAACTTAAAAGCAGGGGAATTAGCTTTAGCACTACTTTTAAAGCTACTTTCAGCCTTAACAGAATCAGCAATTTGGCTCTTAGTTATAGATGCCATATTCTCAGGAGTAATTTCTGACTCCAAACCGTCAATATAATAAGAAACAATACCACTTTCATCAGCAGTAATGTTACTAATATTTTCATTTAATTTACTTTCCTGCTCCTTCTTTTGAGCTACAAGGTCTTTTAACTCACCACTATTTTCACTAAGTAAATATTGATTTCTAGTATCAAGTTCCTTTTGAACAGTATTTTCAAGCTCATAAATCTTGCCTAATTTTAAGTAAGCATAATCTAAAGCGTTTTCATCAATTAAATCCTTAATTTGTGAGTTATACTTTTTAATATCATCAGAATACACTGAAATGTCTTTTCGCTCAGACTGTATTTTCATTATTTGTTCATTAATATCATCAAGGCTTTTTTGCATTTGAGCAACAACAGCCTCATCCTTAATACTACATACAACTGTACCCTTTTTAACCTTTTCATTATCAGCCACATTATAAGATATAATACCAGCTTTATCTGTATTATACACCTTTTCACTTCTTATGATAATTGCATTTGCAGACTTAGGTGTATCAATTGTACCATAAGATAAAACATCATAGCTTACAATTTTTTTTGTAAGAAAATTAACAGATGTACCAATTATATAAATAAAACATAGTACAATAAAAAATATAAATATAGGAAGTGCCACACTATTTCGTCTAGCCGAAACAGACTTGTTATTAACTATTCTTGTGCCACTATTTCTATTGCCCCTAATTGAAGACATTACTCCACTAAATGCTCCTCCAACAGAAGCAACAAATCCACCACTTCTTTTTACTGCACCTTTTTTATGTTTGACTTTTCTATTTTGACTATTCAAATTGCTATGTTCATTTCTAATAGGCTTATTATTTCTGTATGTATCTTTATAGCTTGAACTGTAATTTTGACCTCTACCAGAATAGCTATTATTAGAATACATATCCCTAAATGAACTTCCATAGCTTTGATTTCTACTATTGTTTCTAGCTCTACTTTCTGTTGAACTACTTCCAAAATTACTATAAGGACTTTTGTAACTATAAGTAGGAAACCCATAGTCATTACTGTAGCTTTGATTTCTCTTAGGTAGGTCTGGCAGTGGTTTCCTAATACTTTGATATGAGCTATAACCTCTGTCATTATTGTGCTTAGTATTTGTTGAACGATTAGTATCAAAAGAATTTACAGTACTTCTTGTATTTCTTGTGTTTTTTGTATTTCCTGTATTCTTAGTGTTTCTTGTATTCTTTTTATTTTTAGAACTTTTTTTGTTACCAAACACAATTACGCCTCCTTCTTATTTTATCTGTTCTTATTAACATAATCACTGCATAAAATAGCACTATAATCTATACATTAAAATATTAGAAATTGGTGATTAATATAAAAAAGAACATACATATTTACATTATAACAATTTTTATCGTATTTTTCAATCTAATAATAATATTCTTTCCAAAAGAAATTATGAATTCTGTTAAAAGTGGACTACTTTTATGGTTTAACTTTGTTTTGCCAGCTTTATTACCCTTTATGATAACTATAAACTTACTTAAAGCTACACCTTTTCCACTAATTTTATCAAAAATATTAAGTCCAATTACCAACAAGTTATTTGGTTTAAGTAACTTCGGTATATTTTCACTTGTAAGTGGTATGATTTCAGGGTATCCAATAGGTGCCAAAATTGTAAGTGAATTATATAGCGAAAGAAAATTATCAAAAAATGAGGCTCAATATTTACTGTCATTTGCCAACAATTCAGGTCCATTATTTATAATAGGTACTATAGGAACAGGTTTATTAGATAATAAAAATATTGGTTTTTTTCTATTGTTAATACACTATTTATCAGCATTAATTATTGGAATAATACAGCCTAAGCAAAAAACTAAAATAACTAAATTAAACACCAGCCTAGAATTTAATTTAGGCAAAGAATTAAAATATAGTATTTACAACGCTTTAGAATCTATAGTCCTGGTAGGTGGCTACATTATTTTCTTTTCAATGCTTTGCACAATATTACAAAACATTTTAGTAAAATATAACATTAATATATATATTAAAGCTCTAATATATGGTATACTTGAAATAACTAACGGCTGCAAAGAACTGACAACAACTAACAGACTTTCTTTAAGCCTAATTAGTGGAATAATAGCCTTTGGAGGATTGTCCATACATTCACAAAGCATTGGTTATATTTCTTCAACAGATTTATCATCATTTAAGTACATATTATCTAAAATATTCCAAGGTATTTTAGCATTTTTACTTTGTTTTTTTATGTATCCACTATACGCACAATAAGGGTGTCGACAAAACGGAGCAGTCCGTATCGACACCCTTTAAAAAATACACTAATATTTAATTATTTGAGTCATCATTATACATAAGAGCAGGCTGCTGCTTAACAAGTTCTCTCAAGGCTTCTCTTTCACTAAAAATTGCATCTCCTTCTTTAGTAAGGAAATCAAGAACAGTGCCTGTTCTCTTGCTAAAATTTTCTAATACAGCCTTAATCTGATTTTCAGTGTTACCAAGCATTTGGTCAGCATAATCAATAGCACCTAAACGCATATCTTCGGCCTTAGTTCTTGCATCATTTATAATAGCCTCTGCTTCTTCCTGTGCTCTCTTTGTTATTTCGTGTTCCATAGTCATCTTTTCAGCAGTTTCATTAGCTGCATTTATAATACCTTGTGCACTAGCGTGGGCATTATCAATAATAGTTTCACTATTGTGCACTATTCTCTGTGCCTGCTTAATTTCCTGAGGAAGAGCAAGACGAATACCGTCAATAATTTCAAATATTTCTTCCTTAGATACCTTCACATTTGAAGATAAAGGAGCCTGCTTCGCCTTTTCTATTATATCCTCAAGATTTTCCAACAATGTATAAACAGATGATTCCATTTCTATTCCTCCCAATGTATATTATTTATTTAACTTCTTACTTATTTCTTCTTTTATTATTTTAGGAACCATATTATCAATGTTTCCTCCGAATACTGCAATCTCCTTAACTTGACTTGAACTAAAGAAAAGATATTGAGTATCAGCCGATATAAAAAGGGTTTCTATTTCATTAGCAAGAGAACGATTAGTAAGTGCCATCTGAAATTCATAAGAAAAATCAGTAACACCCCTTAAACCTCTTACTACAATATTAGAGCCAACACTCCTTACAAAATCCACAAGAAGTCCTGAAAAAGAGTGAACTTCAACATTAGGAAAGTCTTTTAATATAGTCTTAAGATGGTCTACTCTTTCCTCAACTGTAAACATAGGTGTCTTTGATGGATTTTCAAGGACAGCAACTATAAGCTTGTCACATAGCTTAGATGCTCTTGTGATTATATCCAAATGACCATTAGTTGTTGGGTCAAAACTTCCGGGATATACGGCAATATGCATTTCAAGTCCTCCAGTTACTTATTTGTATTATTACACAAAAAAGTCATTTTAGTTATTTTATAGTCCTTAATCCTGAAAACTTCAAGACCTTGAACTTGCGGTATACTATCTTCTTGTGACTGTTCAGCTATAATATAGCCATCATCAGCCAATATGCCAGCTTTAGCAATGTATGTAAGGGTGCTTTCCACAAAACCTTTGTTGTAAGGTGGATCCATAAATATAATATCAAACTTTTCATTAAGGCTTTTAAGTTTGGAAACAGCTGTTGACACATCACAATTCAAAACTTGTGCTTTATTATCAAGGCGAGTAGCTTTAAGATTATCATTAATAATTGATATACTCTTTCTATCCTTGTCTACAAATACAGCCTTGTCAGCTCCTCTCGATAAAGCCTCAATACCCATTGCTCCACTACCACTAAACAAATCTAAAAATTTACACTGATACAAATCACCAGCAATAATATTAAAAAGAGATTCTTTTATTCTGTCTGTTGTTGGGCGAGTTGTAAGTCCTTCAGGAGCTTTCAATTTATGCCCTCTGGCAGAACCGGAAATTACTCTCATTTCAATTCCTCCACCTTTACATATATTTTTATTATACAAAAAAAAAGCAATTAAGTAAACAGTTTATTTTATTATAAGCAAATTTTTTTTATTTTTGTGATAAATATATCAAAAATTTTAGCTTTAAGTAGCAAATTTTCGACAGATTTTAGTTCTTTATCTTCTTTATAAAGGGATATAGCTGTTTGTTGCACCTCTTTTAGTATATCTACATCTTTATAAAGGTTTGCAATTTTCATTTCCGGCAGTCCATGTTGTCTTGTACCAAAAAAATCACCAGGACCTCTTAAAGTCAAATCCTTCTCTGATATTACAAATCCATCATTGGTTTGACACATAATTTTAAGCCTTTCCTTTGCAACTCTACTCTTAGCATCACTAACTAAAATACAATAGCTTTTTTCACTACCTCGTCCTACTCTACCTCTAAGTTGGTGCAAAGCCGATAAACCAAATCTATCAGCATTTTCAATAATCATAAGTGAAGCATTAGGCACATTAATACCAACTTCAATAACTGTAGTAGAAACTAAAACATCAATATTCCCCTTTGCAAATTCTTCCATAACAATTTGTTTTTCAGTACTTTTCATTTTGCCATGTACACAACTAACTCTCAATTCAGGCAAAATATTTCTGTCTAAATCATCAGTATAACTTAAAACTGCTTTAAGTTCCATTTTATCATTTTCTTCAATCATTGGGCAAATAATATAAACTTGTCTGCCTTTTGCAACTTCCTTTTTAATAAAGGCATAGAGTCTTTGATTATAGCTATGGTCAACAGCAAAAGTATCTACCTTTTTTCTACCTGGTGGCAACTTGTCTATAATAGAAATATCCAAATCACCATACAATATTAGAGCAAGAGTTCTTGGTATAGGTGTTGCAGTCATAACAAGAATATGTGGCTCATCACCTTTTTCTGATAACATCTCCCTCTGTCTGACACCAAATCTATGTTGTTCATCAGTTATAACAAGACCTAAGTTATTATACTTAACTCTTTCCTGTATAAGGGCGTGAGTACCTATTATCATTTTAGCATAACCAGTTTCTATATTATCATAAGCTCTATCTTTTTCTTTTTTCTTTAAACCACTTGTAAGAAGTTCACATTTAATACCTAAAGCTTCAAAGGTATTACAAAAACTTTTGTAATGCTGATTAGCCAAAACATCAGTTGGTGCCATAAGTACAGCTTGATAACCATTTTTAATAGCAATATAAGCACTTATCATAGCTACAGCAGTTTTACCAGAGCCTACATCTCCTTGTATAAGTCTGTTCATAACAAAACCCGTTGTAAAGTTGTTTTTTATTTCACTTAAAACCTTTTCTTGTGCATCAGTAAGATTAAAACCTAAAACATTTCTTATTTCACTATCATCAAAATCCCTTATAACAACAGATGTTTTCTTATCACAAACATTCCCTTTTAGTTCCAAAAGGTGCATCTGAAGAAATAATAATTCATCAAAAACCAATCTTCTTCTAGCCTTAAAAAAGGCTTTATCATTTTCTGGAAAGTGTATATTTCTTACAGCAAATTCCCTTGAACACAAATTATGTTCTTTTATTATATTTTTAGGCATATATTCATCAAGACCACTATCTACATTATCCATAGCCTCCTTAATACAGCCTCTTATAACCTTCTGCGACATTTTTTTAGGTACAGTATATACAGGCACTATTCTACCAGTATTTAAGCTGTCAGCATTTACCGGCTCATAATCCGGTGACTCCATTTGTATTCTGCCAAATTTCTGAATTACTTTGCCGGTAAAAGTATACTCTTTACCAACTATTAATTGATTTTTAACATATGGCTGATTAAACCAAACACACTCTATTGCACCAGTACTATCAGATATTCTTACACCTACTATAGTAATAGTTCTTACTCTCCTGGCCTCCGGTGATACTAAAACCTTGCCTTTTATAGTATTGACACTACCAATTTCAATCTCATTAATAGGTACAAAATGACTTCTATCCTCATAATCTCTTGGATAATACTCAATTAAATCTTCAACAGTTTCTATACCCAATTTATTAAGTTGTTCTTCTCTTGTTTTTCCTATATTCTTAATAACATCAATGCTGTCCCTAGGATTCATACTATCACCTACATAATTAATTAAAATAATAAAAACTAATGTTTAGAGTATACACTATTTTGTTATTTTTAGCAACATTTTTAGACTTGCTGAATAAAATTTTAAAAATATAAAAATTTTTCTTGCATTTCTATTAAATATCTGATAAAATAAATAACGATGAGTAATTGACTAAGGAGGTGTAATCAATGGCAAAGTGTGAAATTTGTGAGAAGACAAGACAGACTGGTCACAGAATTAGTATTAATCGTAGCCAGGTTTCAAGAAGAGCTAACAAGACTTGGAAGTCTAACATCAAGAAGATTAAGATTGTTGAAGAAAACGGTAATGTTAAGTCTATTAACATTTGTACAAGATGTTTAAGAACTGGTATGCATAAGGGTACAATTACTCGTGCTATCTAATTTTCAAAAAATAATCTTATAATATTTTAATATAAAAAAACTCTCGGTGTAACGAGAGTTTTTTTATTGATACTTTTATATAAGTTCTGGGAAAAAAGCTGCAAATACTACAACAGCAACTATAGCCGTCATTAAAATTGCAATAAAAAATAAAGCTATTCTTTTCTTTTTTGAAATATGCTGAAAAAATATATCATCAATTAAAACTTCTCTTTCTTTATTTTCTATTTTTACACTATCTTCATCAGTATTCTCAATTGCAGATTCATCTATATATGCAGTTTGGTCAATAACACTATCTTCTACTTTTTCTTCTTTAACCATTTCATCCTCTGCTACTAATTTACCACAATATTTACAATATCTTGCATTATCTGCTATTTCATTTCCACAGTGCATACAATACATATATTTCACTCCCGTCTTTCACTATTTTATATAATTTTATCACTTATGACAAAGTATGTAAAGTTTAATAATTATTAATAATTATTAAGAATTATTACTCATTTTTTAATAATTAGAAAAAGGCATATCATATTCAATAGCTACACCTAAAAAACTAATAGTTATAGTAGATTTTAAGCTTCTTTAAATAATATATAGACACAGCTATACCCAACACTTCTGCAC
>UQRG01000046.1 GCA_900543365.1 uncultured Eubacterium sp.
AACAAAAAAAGAAGTATAAAACAGTTCCTTATGAGGTGTCCCATTAAATTTTAACTTTAAGGGGGCACCTCATAAGGAAAATAACAAATACTCTTTATAAATATAATTAATAAATTATAATATTAGCTAAAAAATAAATGTTCAATTAAAATTTTTAAACCAATAATAACAAGCAAAAAGCCACCAACTCTTTCAGCATAAGACTGAAAAACACCACTAATTTTCTTGCCTAGCATTACACCAACATAAGAAATGACAAATGCAACCACACCAATAACTGTACAAGAAAACCAAATATTTCCACTGTCAACAAAGGCAAAAGTTACACCAACAGCTAAAGCATCAATACTTGTAGCAATTGCCAATATTGTAAGATTTTTAAAAGACATAATATTGTCTTGAGTATTTTTTTCATCTTCTTCATTAGCAAAACTTTCTTTTATCATATTACCACCTATAAAGGAAAGTAAAATAAAAGCAATCCAATGGTCAAAAGCTGTAATATATTTACTAAAACTACTAGCTAAAAAGTACCCTATAAGAGGCATAATAAACTGGAAGAATCCAAAAAAAGCACCAAATGTAACTGCGTGTTTAACTTTAATTTTTGGTAACATAAGACCGTTTGATACTGATACAGCAAAAGCATCCATTGCCAAACTAATAGCAATTGCAAAAAGCTCTAAACCCCCCATTAAATTACTCCTCCAACCCAGATATGTAATTAATAAATTGTTGTGCTGTTCTACCAGAAATTCCACCGTGACTTAATTCCCACTTATTTGCTTCCTTACATAATTCATCGTCTGACATCTTAATACCAACCTTGCGAGCTAAGCCAATAACGATACCAAAGTACTCCTTCTGGCTAGGCTTAGAGTAATTAATTGTAACACCAAATCTCTTAACAAGTGAAAGTTTTTCTTCCAGTGTATCTGACCTGTGCATACCATTATCACTTTCAATATCATTTCTGTCACTCCAGTTTTCCTTAATAAGATGTCTTCTATTGGATGTGGCATAAATAAGTATATTATCAGGCTTAGTTTCAACACCACCTTCTATAACAGCTTTTAAAAACTTATATTCAATTTCAAATTCTTCAAAAGACAAGTCGTCCATATAAATAATAAATTTATAATTTCTATTTTTAATTTGAGCAATAATATTAGACAAATCCTTAAACTGATGTTTATAAATTTCAATCATTCTAAGACCTTGACTATAGAATTCATTAACAATAGCCTTGATACTTGTAGACTTACCTGTACCACTATCACCAAAAAGAAGTACATTGTTGGCCTTTTTACCTTCAACAAAAGCCTTAGTATTATCAACCAGTTTCTTCTTCTGAATTTCATAGCCAATAAGGTCATCAAGCATAACCTTATCCATATTGTTAATTGGGTGAAGTGTAACATAGCTTTCTGTAGATGATGCAATTCTAAATGCCTTGTTAAGACCAAACATACCCACACCATAATCCTTATAAAATCCTGTTACAGCATCAAAAAAGTCATTTTCATCGTTTGCCTTTTCAAGTTTTTCACTAAGCATTTGCACCTTTTCACTTACATTTTTATTATACATAAGCTCTTTTTTACCAATAGCCTTGTAGTTTGAAATTCTACTAAAGCAATCAATACCTAAAGCATCTTCAATTTCAGAAAAATCATAATTAAAAAGTTCTAAATATGCTTTAAAGTCATTTTTAGCAAAATAATTTACACTACCATCATTAGCACCTGTTTTTTCACAAGTAATACTAAAAGGATTTTCATTAGTAATAAGTAAAAATGTAAGGTAGTTGTGCCACAAATTTTTATCAAATCCATAATCAGTAGCAATCTCAAGTATTCTCTTTATTTGAGTATAAATTCTAACTGTTAGTTCATCTTCTGATTGTGTTTTGTCGTGGTAATTTTTGAAAATATCGCCAAGCTCCATAAGTATTGAATCCTTTGGCATATCTCCATATATTAAAAGTCTTGATATTATATGATTCATAATATAACCTCCAATCGTTATTACTACAATAATAATACCCTATCCTTAATTTGTCAACTTGTTTACATAATTGTTTTATAAATTAATAAGACCTCTCTTATACATTTGGTCAACAGCAATAATTACACCTATTTTACCATGAAACCAAGTTAAGCCACCCTGCATATATACAGTATAAGGTTCCTTCATTGGAGCATCAGCACTAAGCTCTATTGATGAACCTTGAACAAAAGCTCCAGCTGCCATTATTACTTGAGAATCATAGCCCGGCATATCCCAAGGCTCCGGCTTAACATAACTATCAACTGCTGCCCCTGCTTGTATACCTTGACAATAGGCAATAACATTTTCTGGTGTTTTCATTTGAATAGCTTCAACAATATCAGGTCTGTCTTCATTAACCTTTGGCATACATTCAAAGCCAAGCTTTTCAAATATTGCCGCCGAAAAAATAGCAGTCTTTAAACTGGCATTAACAACATTTGGAGCAAGAAAAAGGCCTTGAATAAGACTAGTTGTAATACCTAAGCTAGGTCCAACTTCCTTACCCATACCTGGAGCAGTAAGTCTAAATGCAGCGTTTTCAACACATTCCTTTGTACCTACTATGTAACCGCCTACAGGAGCAAGTCCGCCACCAGGATTTTTGATTAATGAGCCAACTATCATATCAGCACCAACATCTGTAGGTTCAAGTTCACTAACAAATTCACAATAACAATTGTCTACCATACAAATCGCATCTGGCTTAACTGATTTAACAATATCAATTATTTTTTTAACAGTTTCTATAGTTAAACTAGGTCTGTATTCATAACCTTTTGAACGCTGAATTTCAACAATTTTTGTTTTAGGTGTAATCATTGATGGAATATTATCAAAGTCAACTGTACCATTAGAAAGTAAAGGAAGTTCTTTATAAATAATACCATTATCAACTAAAGATCCTTTAACTTTTCTTTTAGAACCAATAACACCTTCAAGAGTATCATAAGGAGATCCAGCAACACATAAAAGTTCATCGCCATATTTTAAATTACCAGCTAACGCTATAGTTAAAGCATGAGTACCCGATATAATTTGAGCTCGAACAAGTGCAGCTTCTGCATTAAATACATCAGCATAAATATCCTCAAGCTTATCTCTGCCAATATCGTTATAACCATAACCAGTTGTACCATTAAATGCAGTATCACTTAAATGATTTTTCTGCATTGCTCTTAATACTTTGTATTGGTTAAGCTCTGATATTTTATCTATATCAGCAAATTTATCTTCAATACTTTTTTCAGCTTTAAGACAAAAATCAAGTACTCTTTCATCAATTCCAAACTCTTCTAAAATATATTCTTTTAACATTTTAATTCTCCTTATTTATTTTATAAGCAATATATTGTGCAACCTCTTTTGGACTATTAAATTCAAGCATATCAACCCATTCCCCATTGCTTTGATGTTTAAACCAAGTAAGTTGTCGTCTTGCAAAATGTCTTGTATCTCTTTTAAGAATATAAATAGCTTCTTCAAGGGAATATTCACCCTTTAAGTAACCTATAATTTCCTTATAACCTAAGCCTTTCATAGATACAAGATTGGTTGGATATTTTTCAATTAATGATTTAACTTCATTAACAAGTCCCATTTCAATCATAATATCAATTCTTTTTTCAATACGACGATAAAGGACTTCTCTATCCATATTTAATATGAAGTTTTTAACATTATAAGCAGGCTCCCTAAGTTTTTCCCTTGCGTTGTAATCAGAAAACTTCTCGCCAGTATCTTTACAATACTCTATTGCTCTTATGACTCTTTTAAGATTGTTAGGATGGACAGTTTTTGCATATTCTGGATCAAGGACTTTCAAAATATTATGAACATAATCATTACCCTTTTCTTCTGCCCTTTTTTCAAGTTCTAAACGCATTTTATCGTCTTTTTCACCTGGGGTAAAGTCGTTATCATATATTAAACCATTTACATAAAAACCTGTACCACCTACAAGAATAGGCATTTTATGTTTTGCATATATTTCAGCCATAGCTTCTTTGGCCATTTTTTGAAATACAGCTATTGAAAATTCTTCATCAGGCATAAGTATATCAATTAAATAGTGCTTAATACCCTGCATTTCATCATTAGTTATTTTAGCAGTACCAATATCCATACATTTGTAAACCTGCATTGAATCAGCTGATATAATTTCACCATCAATAATTTTAGCAAGTTCTACAGATACAGCAGTTTTACCACAAGCAGTTGGACCAGAAATTGTTATTAAAGGGAATTTCATATTATACACCTCATTTCAAATGAATATTATACACATTATTATAAAATTTGTAAATAATTTTTAATGTTTATATTCTAAGAGATTTAAAATTCTTATTAACCCTAGAATATATGTCTCATTTTCTCAAAAATAATATATTTTACAATACCATTGATACCAATTTTATTCCAAATTAATTTAAAAAATTTTATTATAGTAGATAACCTTTTTTTATCTTAGGCTTGGCATTTTTCCTTGTAAGGTGTTGATAGCATTATGTCATTACTGCTGATGCTTTTAATGAAACATTTTCTTAGAAACACCTTGTCATAAATGTATGCCTTAAACTATGAGGAGTAATTTATAGAAATTCAGTATTTATTTTTTATATTTGTTAATCAATCTTAAAAAAAGTAGTGATAAACAACTTATGTCTACAAGTTGATTTTTTGATACCAATTCTATACCGAAATATGACAAAATCCGATAAAATTTACATTTCTTATATTCTTTTTTGATATTATTTTCTTAAAAAACGGCTATTTTGCTAGAGTTAAGAGCATTTTAAATTTTTCCTTGAATATCCTAATTTATATTTAAACTAATTGCGTATACTAAATATTGAGGAAATTAAATTAATAACTCAAGGAGGAAAAAATTATGTTAAAAAAACTTTCATTCCTCGCCCTTGTTTGTTTATCATTGACTTTCGTTGGCTGTGGTGCTGATGGAAATAATACAGACAATACTAGCACCACAAACACTGGTACCGACACAACAGATAACAACAACGGCACTGACAATAACACAAATGATAATACTGGTAACACTACAGATAACAACGGTGTTAGTGGTGAAATCGGCAACGCAGTTGAAGACTTAGGCAATGGTGTTAGTAATGCAGTTGAGGACATTGGTAATGCTGGCAATGATGTATTAAACGGTACTAATAACAATACCAATGGCACTAATGGTAATAATGGTAATAACGCAACTACAGCACAGTAATTTTTCTAGGCAGAACTTACATTCTGCCTTTTATTTTATTCCTCTAAAAAAATTATAAACAGCCTCTGCCGCTTTAGTATCCATACCATCAACTTTTTTTAGTTCTTCAATTTCAGCAATTTTAATTTTAGATATATCTCCAAAATAAGACATAAGTGCCTTTCTTCTAACCTTTCCTATTCCCTTAATATCCTCTAAAATACTGTGAATCTGATTTTTTGCTCTTAATTGTCTGTGATAATCAATCGCAAATCTATGAACCTCATCTTGTATTCTAGTAATTAGCTTAAATCCTTCACTATGTGTATCAAGCTCTCTCTCTTCACCTTTATAAAGTAATGCCCTGGTTCTATGATGGTCATCCTTAACCATACCACAAACTGGTACAGCAATCCCTAAATCATCAAGGGCTTCCTTAACAGCTGAAATTTGCCCTTTACCTCCATCAAGAAAAATTATACTAGGCAATCTATCAAATCCAGCTTTCTTGACAAGTGGATTAGTTGTTTCATTAAGGTATCTTGTAAATCTTCTTAAAATAACCTCAGACATACTAGCATAATCATTAGCCCCAATAACTGACTTAATTTTGAACTTTCTATAATCACTTCTTCTAGGCATACCGTTTTCAAAAACAACCATTGATGCTACTGATTGGAAACCTTGGGTGTTTGAAATATCATAACTTTCTATTCTTGTTAAATCAAAATCAATATCAAGAGCCTTTTTAATTTCTTCTAGGGCACCAGTAGTTTTTCTATGTTCTCTAATAATATTTGCACCAAATTTATCAAGAGTAATTTGAGCATTATTTCTAGCCATATCTACAAGTCGTTTTCTTTCACCTTTTTGAGGTATAAGTATATTAACTCGTTGACCCTTTTGGTCGCTTAGCCAAGCACTAATCAATTCAAAATTATCTATATTGCATTGTAATATAATTTCTTTAGGAATATAAGGTGTGCCACTATAGAACTGCTCAATAAATTCTGATAACATTGTATTATCTGGCGTATCTTCACAATTTTCAGGCATAAAATGTTCTCTACCAGTTATTTTACCTCCTCTAATAAAGAAAACTTGCACAACACATTCTCCGTTATCGCCTCTTACAAAACCAATAACATCTCTTTCATTAATGTGCATATTTTCAATTATCTGTTTTTCATTAAGTGCCTTAACACTCGCAATAGTATCTCTATATTCACCAGCTTTTTCAAATTCCAAATTATCTGATGCCTTAAGCATTTTATCAGTCAATTCCTCAATGATTTCTTCAGTACTTCCACTTAAAAAATTAATAACACCCTTAACCATTTTGTTATATTCTGCTTCGCTAATCATTGAATTGCAAGGTGCTTTACATTGGCCAATGTGATAATTAAGACAAGGTCTTTCTTTGTTTAAATCTCTAGGGAATACTCTTGTACAAGTTCTTAATTCCCAAATTTTATGAATAAGCTCAATGTTTTCTTTAACTGTAAGTCCACTTGTAAATGGTCCAAAATATTTGCCCTTATCCTTTAAATGTTGTCTAGTCATAAATACTCTAGGAAACATTTCATTAGTTGTCACTTTAATATAAGGATAAGTTTTATCATCTTTAAGTCTTATGTTATATTTTGGTGTATGTTTTTTTATTAAATTGTTTTCCAGAATAAGGGCTTCAAGCTCACTATTAGTAACAATATATTCAAAATGGTCAATATGACTAACCATAGTTTTGACCTTTACTGAATGATTGGCCGAATTTTGAAAATACTGTCGCACCCTATTCTTTAGAATTTTAGCTTTTCCTACATATATAATTTCATCATCTGCATTACGCATAATATAAACACCAGGAGAATCTGGTAATTTTTTTAACTCTGCTTTAATATCAAACATAGAACCTTATCACCTCAATATATATATTAACATAAAATCGGCATAATTTACACAATTTTTCATAGAATTATTTAAACAAAAATAAGGAGTACATATGTATAGACAGACCATAATAAAAGGTGCAATAATATTAACCGTTGCAAACATAGTAACAAGAATCATTGGCTTTTTCTACAGAATATTTATGGCAAAGACAATAGGTGCTGAAGGTATGGGGCTTTATCAGCTTATAACACCTATTTATCTTTTAGTATGGTCCGTTTCGGCATCAGGACTTTCAACAACAATGTCAAAATTGACAGCTCAAGAAAAGGCAAGAGGATATATGGGAAATGTCAAAAGGATATTACACTTATCTATTATTGGTACAATTATTATGTCTTTAATATTTAGTGTTACATTATATAGATTCTCTGAAATAATAGCTTTAGTAATTGTAAAAGACTCAAGAACAGCCCTTTCTCTAAGAATAATTAGTTTATGTTTTCCATTTATGTCTGCCGGCTCTATATTAAGGGGATATTATTTAGGATTGCAAAATACATCTATTTCTGCCATAAGCCAAGTTTTGGAACAATGTGTCAGGATGGTTGTTATTTATTTGTTAGCCGGACTCTTAATTCCTAAAGGATTGGAATACGCTTGTAGTGCTGCAGTTTGGGGTATGGCAATAGGTGAAGTTATATCATTTCTATATGTCTTAATTTATTACATATTTAAAAGAAAAATGTATGCTTCTTCAATTTTATCTTACAAAGGAGCTTTGTCAATGATTCTATCAATGGCGATTCCTCTTACATTAAATAGAATGGCTGGTTCATTATTTTCTACAGCAGAAAACATTCTATTGCCCCAACAACTTCAAGTGTATGGTTTAACTCAAGGTGAGTCCATAAGTCTTTTAGGACGATTAACAGGAATGGCAATGCCTCTTATTACCTTTCCATCATCATTATTGACAGCTCTTGCTACTGCTACAATGCCTGCTATTTCTGAAAGCTATGCATTAAAAAAACACAATAGAATAAAAAGTACATTACACCAATCACTTACATTTACAGCTATTATTAGTGCTTTTACAACAGGCATATTTATAGCTTTTCCAACAGAATTAGGTATACTTATTTATTCTCAAAGACAAATAGGAGATATGCTTAAAATATTAGCTATTCTCTGCCCTTTTATGTACACACAAGTCACAATGTCAGCTGTTTTAAATGGGTTAGGAGAACAGCTTTTTATATTTAAAATAGGGTTATTATCGTCAACAATAAATTTGTGTGCAATATGTTTTGCTGTGCCTTTTTTTGGCATAAACGGATTTATATACCCTTGGATATTAAATTCAATTATAGTTACATTTGTTACAATATATAAAGTAAATAATACACTTGAAATATTAATACCCATCGTTAGACAATATTTATTACCTACCCTTGCTATAATATTATCTTGCCTTTGTGGGAAATTAGGATTTTATCATATTTGGAATAATGTTAGTTACAAAATTTCTGTTACTGCTACAGTTTTTGCAACTTTTATTATGTATTTGTTTTTAATTTTTCAATTAGGATGTGTTAAAAAGGATGATTTAAGATTATAATAAAGTACTTTTGCATTTATATATAATTTATGTTTTTTAGTTAATAAGCATAAAGAAATAAGTCATTTTTAGTAAATCTTATAAGTAGCTTAATACACTTCGCCAATATTATCTACTTATTAATCTTAGTAGCTATTAAACTTCTACACTTAAAAAAGTCTAACTTTTTTTGGAACACCTCACAACTTTAACAAAATGGAGTTTATTGACAATCTGAGTGGTGTAGAATTATAATAATCTACACCACTATAGATATAATTGGGGTAACAACACCAATTGAAAAAAGAACCGCATTGACTATAGTTCAGTATTGAAATCTCTTTTATAATTTATCAAACAATTGGTCAAAGGCTACATTATGGTGTATATTAGCTAGTGTAACATACACATCTAATATATATACATTTTCATCACAAGCTGTATGAGTCTCATATTCGAAGCACTTCTTATCTGTCCTCGTTTATTTCTTTTAGCAATTGTTCTTCATATATTTTTGCTGCAACAGGTATAGTCTTTGTAGCTGACTTTTCATATTTGCGTTTGCTTTTATATGTGTTCCGTTGATAACTGCTACTTACGGTGATAAATAGCCTTTATTATTTATTTCACTCAAAATAAAGTTACATAATTTTTCTATTGTTTATTCTGTAAATCTGTGCTTGAAGTTATAACTTGCTCTTGCAAAATGAGTTGTTTGTAATTCATTAAATAACCTAAAAACCATCTGTATGCAACATTCATTTATACTTCTTCAGCTATTTTTCTTAATGAAGTAATTACATAAATATGCTAAATTAAAACCAATTTAAACAATATAATTGGATCTATACTTGGTCTGATATTGTTAGAATAGTATAAATATTAT
>UQRG01000047.1 GCA_900543365.1 uncultured Eubacterium sp.
GGTAAAGGTATATAATTAGAAAAAATACCTATTGCTTATTATTTATTTAACAATATTAAATTTATACTTGTATTAAAACTTAATTAGGTATAAAATAGAAATAAAAAACTTGAAAGGATATATAATTATGGCAAAGAAGGTTATAGCTGTTTTATTTGGTGGTCAGTCATCAGAACACGATGTATCAAAGGTAAGTGCAGCTACTATTATTTCAAAAATAAATCAGGATAAATATACAATTATACCAATATACATAACAAAGGAAGGACATTGGCTTTTATATGATGGCCCTGTTGAAAATATACAAAATGATACTTGGGAGAAGTTCGCAGCATCAGCTATTTTAAGTCCAGATGCTACACATAAGGGCATATTTAGAATTGTAGGAGATAAGCTTAAGCTTATACCAGTTGACCTTGTATTTCCTGTTTTGCACGGTGTAAATGGTGAGGACGGTACTATTCAGGGACTTTTGGAACTTGCAAATATTCCGTATGTAGGTTGTGGAGTTCTCTCATCAGCTGTAAGTATGAATAAGGCATATACTAAGATTATTGTTGAAAAACTTGGTGTAAGTCAAGCTAAGTACCAAGTTGTATATAGATATGATGTAGAAAATAACATTGAGCAAGCTATTGAAAAGATTGAGGAAACTTGTGGTTATCCTTGTTTTGTTAAGCCAGCTTGTGCAGGTTCAAGTGTAGGTATTACAAAGGCACATAATAGAGATGAGCTTGTTGACGGTCTTTGGGTAGCTTCTAAGGAAGATAGAACTATTGTTGTGGAAGAAAATATTACAGGTTTAGAACTTGAGTGTGCTGTACTTGGTAACAATGATGTTAAGGCATCAGCTATTGGTCAGGTTCTTGCTGCAGCTGAATTTTATGACTATGACGCAAAGTATAACAACAGAGAGTCTAAGACTGTAATTCCAGCTCCAATTCCAAATGATAAGGCTGATGAAATAAGAGAAAAGGCAGTTGAAATATTTAAGGCACTTGATGGCAGAGGTTTATCAAGAGTTGACTTTTTTATGGAAGAGGGTACTAACAGAATAGTATTTAACGAAATTAATACTTTACCTGGCTTTACACCTATTAGTATGTATCCAATGCTTTTTAATGAAGTTGGTATTCAAACAGAAGAACTTGTTGAAAAAATTATTGAATTTGGTTTTACTAGAAACGAGGACTAATATTATGGATAACAGACCTATTGGTATATTTGATTCTGGTGTAGGTGGACTTACTGTTGTTAAACAGATTATAAAAGTTTTGCCTAATGAGAATTTAGTATACTTTGGTGATACTGCAAGAGTACCTTACGGCTCTAAAAGTAAGGAAACTGTTACCAAATTTTCAGAACAAATTGTAAGATTTTTAAGAACTAAAGATGTTAAGGCTATTGTTATTGCTTGCAATACTGTAAGTTCAAACTGTTATGAAAGTCTTTCTGAGTCTTTTCCTGATTTGCCTATTATTGAGGTGGTTACTCCTGGTGTTGAAAGTTGCCTTGCAGCCACTAAAAATAAGAGAGTTGGACTTATAGCAACACAAGGGACTGTTAATTCTGGTGCTTATGAAAGAAAACTTAAAAATGCTGATAGTGAAATACAGGTTTTTAAAAAGGCTTGTCCACTCTTTGTACCATTGGCAGAGGAGGGGTGGACTAATAATCAAATTGCAAAACTTACTGTTAAAGAGTATCTTACAGAACTTGTTAATAAGGATATAGACTCTATAATACTTGGTTGTACTCATTATCCCCTTTTAAAGGCTTGTATTGGTGAGTTTGTTGGTGAAAAGGTGACTATTGTTGACCCTGCTAAGGCAACTGCTGTAAGATTAAAGGAGTTTCTTGAAAGTCAAAGTATGCTTATTGATAATTTAGATAATGGTAAAAGGGAATTTTATGTTAGTGACGATTATGCTAACTTTGATAAAATTTGTAAAAATGTACTTAACTATACTTGTAAGGCTGAAAAGGTTGATATAGAAAAGTATTGATATAATTATAAGTAACAAAATCCTATTATGCTATTTTAAATAACATAATAGGATTTTATTTTTCGCATTATTGGGGATATTAATATAGTTTTCTGTTTACAATCAATTCACAATTAAGCATACTTACAAAATGTTGTTGCCTTCTTGTAAATTAAACTATAATTTAGAAAAAATCAAATACAAAAAAGAACCATCTTAGGACGATCCTTTTTTGCTTAATACATTATTATATAATTAGCAAACACCCTGAGCTAACATAGCTTCAGCAACTTTCTTGAAACCAGCAATATTAGCACCAGCTACGAAGTTATCCTTCATACCATAAGCTTCAGCCTGCTCTGTCATATTCTTGCATATATTAACCATAATACCGTGGAGCTTAGCATCAACTTCGTCAAATGTCCAGCTTAATCTTTCGCTATTCTGGCTCATTTCAAGAGCAGAAGTTGCAACACCACCAGCATTAGCAGCCTTAGCAGGAGCAAATAATACACCAGCAGCCTGGAATGCAGCAATAGCTTCTAATGTAGAAGGCATATTTGCACCTTCACCAACAGCCTTACAACCATTAGCAATAAGAGCCTTTGCATCATCTTCATTAAGTTCGTTCTGAGTTGCACAAGGAAGAGCAATGTCACACTTAATATTCCAAACACCCTTACCTTCGTGGTATTCAGCATTCTTATGAGTTTCTGTATATTCAGCAAGTCTACCTCTTCTGTTGAACTTAAGGTCCTTAACATATTCAATGTCAACACCGTCAGCATCGTAAATATAACCGTTAGAGTCAGAGAAAGATACAACCTTAGCACCTAACTGAGTAGCCTTTTCAGCAGCATAAACAGCAACATTACCAGCACCAGATACAACAACTGTCTTGCCCTTGAAGCTATCGTTCTTGTTGTTAAGCATTTCTTCAACAAGGTAAACAAGACCGTAACCAGTAGCCTCAGTTCTAACTAAAGAACCACCAAATGTAAGACCCTTACCAGTTAAAACACCTTCGTAAAGACCAGTAATTCTCTTGTACTGACCATACATATAACCAACTTCTCTACCACCAACACCAATGTCACCGGCAGGTACATCAGTATCAGCACCAATGTGTCTGTAGAGCTCAGTCATAAAGCTCTGGCAAAATCTCATAACTTCGTTGTCTGACTTACCCTTAGGGTCAAAGTCAGAACCACCCTTACCACCACCGATAGGAAGACCAGTTAAGCTGTTCTTGAAAATCTGCTCAAAACCTAAGAACTTAATAATACCAAGGTTTACAGATGGGTGAAATCTTAAACCGCCCTTGTAAGGTCCAATAGCAGAGTTAAACTGTACTCTGTAACCTCTATTAACCTGTACCTGACCCTTGTCATCAATCCAAGGTACTCTAAACATAATCTGTCTTTCTGGCTCTACAAGTCTTTCAAGTAAAGCAGACTCCTCATATCTCTTGTCAGCTTCAATAACTGGCTTTAAAGTAGTTAATACCTCAGTTGCAGCCTGATGGAATTCTGGCTGAGCTGGATTCTTAGCAATAAGGTCAGCAAGAACCTTTTCTACATATCCCATTGTTTGTTCCTCCGTTCGTTACTTTTATTTATATTTATATACTTTTACGGGGTTATATAAACAAAACCAAGTTGGTTGGGTCATTTCTATAACGACCAATCTGTTTCTGTCCCCTTAAAATAGATTATAATATCATTTTCTTCATTTGTCAACAAATTCTGTTTGTGCAATTATAACGAAAAAAATTAAGTTTTTTATGCAAAAAGTTAAAATAATTACATTTAAATCTTAAAAAGATAATAAAATAAAGGTTTTACTGTACTAGAAATATCTAACAATACTAAATAAGACATAAATTATATAAGTGATTGTTTTAGAGTAACTGTAGTTGTAAATTATGCCTTTATATTCTATTATAAAAGCAATTGCAAAATGACTAAAATTAGGTTAAAATATAAAATATATAATAAAATTTGGAGGAAATATAAATGAAAAAATTGTTTTTAGCACTTTTTTGCAGTCTTTTTTTTGCCTTGCCTGTTTATGCTGACAATGTTATTACAGCACCTATTGATGGCAGACCTATAAGCAAGGAATATTTAGGAAAGTTAGCTGAATTAGGCAGTGACCAGTTTTACACAGTATCTGATGAAAATCTTGACTTCTTTTCTTCTTATGAGCCTGACAATCATTTAGGCAATAGTCAAAAGGTAAGGGAGGAAATTTATAATATTGTATCACAGAAAAATACAGATAATACTACTGTTATTATAAATACATCTTCCTATATTACTAATGGTCTTGTTGGCAGTCGTTGCGGTGTTAATTATGACAATTATAAAGATGCCTTAAAGGACTTAGACAAACTTATGACAGATTTTAATAAACCAACATATTATGTTAATTTATCTGTACCTCGCTCTTTACCGGAAACCAGATTTAATAAAATATGGGTAAATGATAATAAGATGAGAGGATTGGGATATTATTACCTTAAGTATAATAAAGATGCCGAAAATTATAGTGAAATAAGTTCTAAATTTGCAAATGTAACTCCAGAACAGTATATTATGGAATTTAGTTATGTTTATAACAAAGCTGGTGAACTTGGAGAAAACAAGTTGACACAGTGGGAAAAGGATTTTCTCAACTACTTTAATAGGAATATTAAAACAAAAGCTCCTTATAAAGAATATGTTGATTATTATATTAAGCCTTATGAAACAACAGCTATTATTTTTGGTCAGCTTTTAAAGTATCAGCAAGAGGGCAAGCTTTCACAAATTGTAGTAAGTAATGATGATTTGCAAATACCTAATTCAATTACTTATTTTTACAATAAAGGTTGTGATTGGGTACAGACAGAAAATGATTCACCTATTAAATACAGCTATGCCAGAACATATATGCAAACAGGTGCATCATCTATACAGAGAAAAATAACTGATGCATATTCTAAAGTTGAACTTGGTAAGGCTAATACTGGTTCAAGCAAATTTATAAATATTATTTATGGTACAGATGAAGTTCCACAGCTTATTTATGCCAGAGATTATACTAGAAGAAAATATTTAACTCCACAGCTTACATTTTTATATAATGATACCAAACAAAATGTGTCAACTTATGATGTTAAACAGCCGGGCAATATTGCAAGAGCAGCTTATTCTTTTGTTAAGGGAGATGTAGGCAAGTATACTAAAGAGCCTGCTTTTGTTTATATTTATGACTATAAGATGAGCATTGACAAAACATCATCAGCTATTGAAAGACTTAAAAGAGAAAAGAAAAGAGGGGCTAATGTAGGTTTAATTGAACTTTTTGACGGAACTAAGGAAAATACTGCTTTTCAAAGTATTTTACGAAGAAGATATAACTTTACACTTGCTGACCTTGATATGTATTCAGCTTGGAATACAAATGGAAATGCTATTGGTCTTGGCATTGCACATTGTCAAGTTGCATCAATTGCTAAAGAGGTTACTAGGCGTCCAGTAGAAATGCTTAAGGCTCAAACAGCCATATTGACTCAACACGCTGTTGAAGATGGTATTTACACTAAGAGTGGTAAACTTACATTAAATAATAAGGGTTATAAACCTAATGTTACAGATAGAACAAACTCTGAAACTCTTTATAATCTTATGGATACTTCTAAGGTGACTGATGGATTAAAGGGTAAAAGCTATACTTATGAAAATAAAACCTATACTGTAAGTGATGTAAATATTAATAAACTTTCCTTCCCTTGGGGCAGAACATTTGACATTTATGTTGGATGTGATGTCAAATTATAGTTTAGCTTACTACAATACAGTTATATTTTTTTGATAATGTTTAGGCACTATATGTATCGGTTATAAAAAATTGTTAATTTTGGTTTACCTTAATATACTAAACTATAATTTACTCCAAAATTTAATTACTCTCTAAAACTTTACAATTTTACCACAAAAAATTACTTGACTTATTTTTTTGATAGTGTTATTATGATATTAATTAAATCGTTGATGAGGACAGTAGCTTTTGAGTAGTTCATTCAGAGAGGAATGCGTTTGCTGTGAGCATTCTATGACGGCAAAATGTGAATACCACCTCTGAGTAGCTCTAATAAAGCTCGGCTGACTCCGTTAACGGTCTACAAGTGGCAGTAATTTGTATAATACTGCAATTAGGGTGGAACCACGGTAACTCGTCCCTTGTTTGGGACTTGTTGCCGTTTTTTATTTTGAATTTTATTTTTATTATATTAAAGGAGTGTACAAAATGGTAAATATTACTTTAAAGGACGGAAGCTGTAAGGCTTACGAAGCAGGTACTTCTATTCTTGATATAGCTAAGGACTTAAGTGAAGGTTTAGCTAGAAATGCCTGTTGTGGTATGATTAATGGTGAGGTTGTAGACTTAAGAGAAGCTGTTACAGAGGACTGTAATGTTGAAATTTGCACATTTGATTCTCCGGAAGGAAAGAGAGCCTTTAGACATACAGCATCACATATTTTAGCTCAGGCTGTTAAGAGATTATATCCACAGGCTAAACTTGCCATAGGTCCTTCTACTGATGACGGTTTTTACTACGATTTTGATGATATAACTTTCAATCCAGAAGATTTTGAAAAGATTGAAAAGGAAATGAAAAAGATTGTTAAGGAAAATCTTTCTATTGAAAAATTTGAACTTCCTAGAGCAGAGGCTATTAAATTTATGGAAGAAAAGGGCGAGCCTTATAAGGTAGAGCTTATTAATGATTTACCAGAAGATGCTATAATTTCTTTCTATAAGCAAGGTGAATTTACTGACCTTTGTGCAGGTCCTCACCTTATGTCAACAAAGCCTTGTAAGGCTATTAAGATTATGAGTGTTGCTGGTGCATATTGGAGAGGTAGCGAAAAGAATAAGATGCTTGTTCGTCTTTATGCTACAGCTTATACTAAGGCTAGTGACCTTGAGGCTTATGTTAATATGCTTGAGGAGGCTAAAAAGAGAGACCATAGAAAACTTGGCAAGGAATTAGGCTTGTTCTGTATTCTTGATGAAGGACCTGGTTTCCCATTCTTCTTACCAAAGGGTATGGTATTAAAGAATACTCTTCTTGACTACTGGAGAGAAATCCACAAGAGAGCAGGTTATGTTGAAATTCAAACTCCAATGATGCTTAACAGACAGCTTTGGGAAAGATCTGGTCACTGGGACCATTATAAGGAAAATATGTATACAACTAAGATTGATGATGTTGACTTTGCTATTAAGCCAATGAACTGTCCTGGTGGTATGCTTGTTTATATGCAGGAACCTCATTCATATAGAGATTTACCAATTAGAGCCGGTGAAATCGGTCTTGTTCATAGACACGAAAAGAGTGGTGCTTTACACGGTCTTATGAGAGTTAGATGTTTCTCTCAGGACGATGCACATATCTTTATGACTCCAGACCAGATTAAGGACGAAATTAAGGGTGTAGTTGCACTTATTGATGAAGTTTATACTTTATTTGGTTTTAACTATCATATTGAACTTTCTACTCGTCCAGAGGACTCTATGGGTTCTGATGAAGAGTGGGAAAGAGCAACAGCAGGCTTAAAGGGTGCACTTGATGAATTAGGCAGAGATTATGTTATTAATGAAGGTGATGGTGCTTTCTATGGTCCAAAGATTGACTTCCATCTTGAGGACTCTCTTGGCAGAACTTGGCAGTGTGGTACTATTCAGCTTGATATGCAGTTACCTGAAAGATTTGAACTTGAATATACTGACAAAGATGGTTCTAAAAAGCGTCCTGTTATGATTCACAGAGTTGTATTTGGTTCTGTTGAAAGATTTATTGGTATTCTTACTGAACATTTTGCAGGTCACTTCCCAACTTGGTTAGCTCCTGTTCAGGTTAAGGTTCTTCCTATTTCTGACAAGTATGCTGACTATGCTACTAAGGTTGAAAAGACTTTTGCTGATGCTGGTGTCAGAGTTGAAACAGACCACAGAGCAGAAAAGATTGGTTATAAGATTAGAGAAGCTAGAAATGAGAGAGTTCCTTACATCGTTGTTGTAGGTGAAAAGGAAGCTGAAGAAGGTACTCTTTCTGTAAGATGTAAGGGCGAAGATTTGGGCAGCTATAAGCTTGATGACTTCGTTGTAGAAATTAAAGAAGAAATTAAGAATAAAACAAAGAGATGGTAATAAGCATATATTCAATGTATAAGCTGAATTATTTATTTGAATTGTGCTTGCCATTAGGAGGATAAAATGTTAGGAAATCAAAAAGAGAAAAAACCAACACTTGTTTCATATATTCCTGACTTAAAAGTTGTTGACGCAACATTAAGAGATGGAGGACTTGTAAACAATTTTAGATTTACAGATGAGTTTGTTAAGGATTTATACCTTGCTAATATAAAGGCTGGTGTAGATTATATGGAATTTGGTTATAAAGCCTCTAAGGAAATATTTGACGAAAAGGAATTTGGTAAGTGGAAATTCTGTGTTGACAAAGATGTAAGAGATATTGTTGGAGAAAATAATTCACCTTTAAAACTTGCAGTTATGCTTGATGTAGGTAGAACTAACAAGGAAGATGTACTTCCAGCTGATGAAAGTCCTTTTGACCTTGTTAGAATTGCTACTTATATTCACCAGATACCTGCTGCTATTGACTTAATTGAAGACGCAAAGGCTAAGGGCTATGAAGTTTCTGTTAATATTATGGCTGTATCGAAGGTTAGAGAAGACCAACTTGATGAAGGTCTTGAACTTCTTGGACAGAGCAGTACAGATATTATTTATCTTGTAGACAGTTTTGGCTCTTTTTATCCTGAGGAAATTGAAAGACTTACTAAAAAATATGTTGAAGTAGGTAAAAAGTATAAAAAGAAAATTGGTTTCCACGGGCACAATAATCAACAGCTTGCTTTTGCTAACACAATTACTGCATTAAGAAATGGAGCTACATTAATTGATGCTACTATGAGTGGCATTGGCAGAGGGGCAGGTAATTGCTATATGGAACTTTTACTTGGCTTTCTTAAAAATCCTAAGTATAATGTTGTACCTACAATGGATTTTGTAGAAAAGCATATACTTAAGCTTAAGGAGGAGGGAATTGTTTGGGGTTATGATTTTCCGTATCTTATGACCGGTATTTTAAACTGTCATCCTCGTTCAGCTATTAAGTTTACTCAAGATAAGAGAACTGATTACAAGAATTTCTATCACGAAATTTTAGAAATGGATTAATACAGCAGTAAATAACTTTCTTTTAACATAGTAAAGATTTATATTGTCAATGATAACCCCTGTTTCCAATTGGAAACAGGGAGTTTCCTAAACAAAAGGATATTAACGAATAACCTGTGTTTACCTGCTTGCAATTTTCATAAGATAGATATTAAAAATTGATGACGTTAATAACTTTGAATGCTATAATATAAAATATATCGTTAACACGAAAG
>UQRG01000048.1 GCA_900543365.1 uncultured Eubacterium sp.
TGAAAATGCCTCTTTTGCAGACACAAAAGCTCATTACAATCCTAACAATTGCCCTCATCCTTATCACTCTGGCGACCTGCCTCCTCTATTCGGAAACAATGGTCACGCATATATGTCAGTACTTACAGACAGATTTAATGTTGATGAAATAATTGGCAGAACCGTTGTCATTCACTTAATGCTTGATGACTTTAAAACTCAACCTAGTGGAAATAGTGGCGAAAAAATTGCTTGTGGTGTAATTAAATCTATATAAATAAAAAAAAGCTATTGAAAGCATTCTACTTATCAATAGCTTTTAAAATTATTTTCCACTACTACCTAATTTACCACTACCTCTTTCAGATGGTATTGCCTGTAATTCATCGTAGCTTATTTCTTCTCTATTAAGTTCATTATGTACATTATGAACTATTCCCTGAAAAAGGGCTTTTGTATATGGATACACTATATATGCCTTTTCAACAACTTCCTTAACACTTTCCGGAACATTATCCATATTAAGCTTACTTATTAACACTGGTTTATCATTGGTATTAGTAGTAGCTAAAAACCACTCACCTCTATAGCTTGAATCAATTACACCAGCACTATACTTAATACCTTTACTGCCTGATGAGCCTCTCTCGTGAATTTGTATATAATAATCAACAGGTATAGCACTAGCAATGCCTGTTGGCACAAGTGCTGTACTATGAGGTTCAATTATCATATAATCTTCATCAAAACAAGGATAAATATCTATTCCCGCATTCCAAATTTCTCTTTCTGGAATTTTAGCATCTTCTCTAACCTTTGCAAAATAAATTTTGTTATTAGTCATTTTGTTTTTTCTCCTTAATCTTCAAAAAGAACAACCTCGCCCTTTTTCAATGTTGCAGGCACATTAATAATTCTTTGGTTACTTGAGCCTTTCCAATGAAGCATATTGTCCTTTAATTCCTCAACAAATTTACCGTCTACAATAACATCAACATATTTAACAATTTCAAGATTACTTATTTGCTCCCACAAATATCCAGTATAAAGCCATATGTTTTTGTTAGGATACTTTTCCTTAATCTTTTTAGCTAGCCTTGTTATTTCATCTCTATTTGCTGTGTGGAGAGGGTCCCCTCCACTAAATGTCACACCCTCAATATACCCAGGTGCAAGACATTCAAAAAGTTCTCTTTCTGCATTTTCATCAAAAAGCAGACCACCGTTTATATCCCAAGTAACAGGATTTTGACAATTATTACAGTGATGTTCACAACCACTTACCCAAAGTACTGTTCTTAAACCTTCACCGTTTAACATATCATCGTGAGTTATATTATGGTATCTCATTTTTTTCTTCTCCATTGCATTAAACAAAGTACGCCGTAGCGTACTTGTTTAGTTTTTATTTTAAAGCAGGCGAACAATGCTTGCCCCTATATTAATAGCTTTGAAAATTATAAGTTATATTCATTATTAAATAATATATTATCTTTTTTATTTATAACTTATCATATGTTATATCTCATCTTTTTTATTTAAAGTTTCACTTTAAGTCTTATTTCATAAGACTTGACACTTCGTGTCAATAAAAAAGACTCGATAAATCACCTCGGCGACAAATCGTAGCAAGCTCCATTTGTTCGCCTTCGGTGATTTACATACTTACTCTGTCAGCTATTTCAGCCATCTTAGCCTCATTAAGTCTAGTATCACCACTTACTCTTGAATAACTTAAATATCCATTCATTCTTTCAATCTTAGTAAGATTTGTACTTCCACACTTAGGGCATACATCCATATCAAGCTCTTGATGACCACAATCATCACAATAAGAAAGGCTCAAATTAACACCTTCATAAAATCCCATATCCATAGCTCTTTCAATAAGAGTAATAATAGCATCCTTATTGTAAGAAATAGGGTACTTAACATACTGTATTTTACCACCATTCATTAAGTTCCAAAATCTCTTTTCAAGATTTTGCTTTTGAATTGGTGTAATATCTTCCTTAACGTGACAATGGAAGCTATTTGAAACATATTCTCTATCAGAAACATTAGCTATTATGCCATATTTTCTTCTAAACTGCTTAACCTGTAGACCACAAAGACTTTCAGCAGGTGTACCATAAAGGGCATATAAAATACCGTCTTCCTTCTTATACTGGTCAACTTTCTTATTAATATATTCCATTACTTCAATAGCAAACTGACCGTCTTCAACAAGGCTCTTTTGATTATAAAGTTGCTGAAGTTCATTAAGTGCAGTAATACCAAAGCTAATTGTACAAGACTTAAGCAACGGCTTAATCTTATCATTTGGCTTTAAATGACCACCGTAGAAACCACCTTCACAATAAGCAACTGGGTTAGTTGATGCTTTCATTTCACCTAAATAATCAATAGTCTTTTTATGGAGAGTTCTTATCATTTCAAGATAATAGTCTAAAACTTCATAGAAATCTCTGCTTTCAGACCTTGCCTTTGCTAAAATCATTGGCAAATGCAAACTTATAGCACCAAGATTAAATCTGCCTACAGTTACAGCCTTATCATTTGCATCAGCAGGCTGCATACCACCTCTTTCAAACCAAAGTGAAAGAAAAGCTCTACAACCCATAGGACTAATAACTACACCATACTTTTTATATGCCTCTGCAACATAACTATCACCAGACAGACTAAGCCAATCTGGGTACATAGTCTTTGATGAACAATCTACTCCAGCAAGAAAAACATCGTGAAGTTCCTTACCCTCACTATGAAGCTCCTTATCATATAGAAAAACAATCTTAGGAAAAAGAACCGGCTTCTTGTTATCCTTTTTACCCTGACCACCTTTATGAACATCAAGTGCTGTAATAGCAGCCATTTTTCCAAATCTATCTTTAGCAAGACCAAGGGTAATAGTAATAAAAGGATAGTCACCTCTTGATGAACCTACTGAGTTTAATTTATACTCAATGCCTTGAAAACCTTGCTCAAACTCTCGTCTTACCTTTTTGCAGGCTACCTCATCTATATACTTTAAATCTTCAATTGAAAGTTCATCACAGCCCTTAATATCCTTAACATAAGTTTTTAATTCTTTACAGTATTTGTCATAACTCTTTTGTGCATAAGGAGATAAAATCTTATCAATTTCAGGTACTGTAAATCCACCATATTGCTGACTAGCTGTTGATAAAACTACATCACCAATTACATCAAATGCAACAGGTAATGAATTAGGCTCATTATACCAAAGGTTACCCATTTCAAAGCCACCTTTAAGTACAGCACCCATATCAAACAAGCAACAGTTCATTGTATCTCGTCTGGCTGACATATCGTGTATGTAAATATAGCCGTCTTTACAAGCCTGCTTTTCTTCAGTTGTAAGGAAAAACTTTTGATAAAGCTCCTTGTTAAGATGATTGTAAATAAGGCTTCTCTTAGTTGCAACTAATGCTGAATCAGTATTTGAGTTTTCTTTATCACCTATATACATTATACTCTGTGCTTTTTGATAAACATCATCAAGCATATGAACAAAGTCCTTTTTATAATTACGATAGTCTTTGTAACTTTTAGCTACCTTTGGCTCAATTGCCTCAAGAGCACTTTCAACAAGGTTGTGCATAGTCTGAATAGGAATATTCTTAGACCCACTTTCATCAATATGTGACTCTACCCAATCAACAACTCTTTCGTATTGTTCTTGAGTAAATGAAAACATTACTCTATTGGCAGACTTAGTAATTGCTGCCACAATCTTTGTGGAATCAAAAGGCTCCAATGTGCCGTCTTTTTTTATAATACATATATCTCTCATATCAATTTCCACTTAAAACACCTCCTATATTTAGTGGCAAGAGTTATTTTACACCACTATATCTAGTATGTCAATAAAATCTGCTAACAATTTTTGCACAAATAACCAGTGTTAAATTTAGTAAATTTTCTACTTGACTAACAAATACCTCAATTTAGGCTGATTTCTTATTGTAACATTATTGTAATATACTTTATGCAATTTTACTATTGATTTTTTATTTATTTTGTTAAATACTTATATATTGCACTAGCAAGACCATCATTATCAACTGTTTCCGTTACATAATCTGCATATTTTAGCAGTGATTGAGAGGAGTTGCCCATTGCTATTCCTATATTAGCAAATTTTAACATTTCCGCATCATTACCACCATCTCCAATAGCTATGGTATCCTTAACATTACCACCAAAATATTCCAATATCTTAATAATGCCCTTTTCCTTTGTAACTCCCTTTATATTTATTTCACCACTATTGTGTCCAAACTCCTTTACTGTATATGGAATAATAGTAAATTTTTCGCCTACTCTATTCCTCATATCATCAATTAATATATTTGTATCATAATAAAGTATTTTATTGACATTTTCCATATTGTCAAAATTATCAACCTTAGTCATCATATTATAAAACAAATCTGTTTCTATATCTCTGCCTAAGCTGGTAAAAACATATTTAAGAAATTCCTGTGTTTTTCCATTATTAAATACACCATTATCAGTTTCAATAGAAAATTTAATACCTTCATTTTCAAGAATTTTTATAATAATGTCTGAGTCTGCTTTTGTCATAGCATTACTTTCTATAACACTGCCATTAGCCTCAACATAACCACCAGCAGCACCAACAATACCATCAAAGCCTATATTTAAAATATAATCAAATATTTCACATTTTGACCTACCTGTAGCAAGAAATACCTTGTGACCCTTTTCTCTTGCCCATTTTATAGCTTGTACTGCACTTAATGGCACTTTGCCATATCTATTAGTCAAAGTGCCATCAATATCAATAAACAAATATTTCATTATCTGTTGTCAATTTTTTCTGGGTAAAGGTCGTGGTTTGCAAGTCTGTTCCAAGCAACCTCTTCCCACTTAGTACCTTTCATACCATAGTTGCAGTAAGGGTCAATAGATATACCGCCTCTTGGTGTAAACTTGCCCCAAACCTCAATATATTTAGGGTCCATAAGTTTAATTAAATCTTTCATTATAATATTCATACAATCTTCGTGAAAGTCACCGTGATTTCTAAAGCTAAATAAATAAAGTTTAAGACTTTTGCTTTCAACCATTTTTTCATTTGGAACATAGCTTATATATATTGTTGCAAAATCCGGCTGACCAGTAATAGGACAAAGACTTGTAAATTCAGGACAATTAAATTTAACAAAATAATCGTTGTCTGGGTGCTTGTTTATAAATGTTTCAAGTACCTCTGGTGCATAATCACTTTTGTATGCAACACCTTTATTACCTAAGAGAGTAACACCCTCAAGTTCATTTTTATTTCTTCCACTCATAAATAATCCTCACTAATAACACTTAAGCTGACAATAATCCTGTAATACCCAAATATGCCAACCCAATTATAACACAAAAAACTATTATCACTACAATACCTAATACTTTATCTCTTTTCCAAACCTCTCTAATTGATGATAAAAATACAGCTGCAAAAATAATTAATCCAACAATTCCTATTATTCTCACTTTATCACCTTACCTATTTACAAAGAGGGTCTTTAACACCATTAAGCTCAAAGGCTTTTTCTCTATCGATACAAGTACCACATTTACCACAAGGAATATCTCCACCCTCATAGCAACTCCAAGTAAGTTCATAAGGCACACCAAGTTCAAGACCAAGTTTAACAACGCCAGCTTTATTCATACCTACAAATGGGGCTTCTACTGTAAGTTGTTTTCCACTGCCTTCATATATTGCAGTATTCATAGCATCATTAAATTCCTTGCTGCAATCAGGATAAGCATTGCCTGCACTATCATCAGCGTGAGCTCCATAATAAATCTTGCTACAGCCTTTGGAAAGAGCAATACTTGCAGCACTGGCAATAAACAAACCATTTCTAAATGGTACATAAGTTGTTACAGGACTGCCCTCTGTTTTATTAATCTGTTCAGCATAGCTTTCCTTTGGTATTTCCTTATTAGAATGTGCAAGTAATGAACAGTCGCTGTATTCAAACATTTTGCTTAAGTCAAGTTTAATATGCTCAACATTATAATACTTTGCAACTGCATCAGATGCCTCCATTTCCTTATAGTGCTTTTGACCATAATATATAGAAAGAGCAACAACATTTTCATTGCCATATTTATTAACAGCTAAACCAAGACAAGTTGACGAATCAATACCACCACTTGATAAAACAAGAACTTTCATAACAACTACCTCCTTATTCTCATTTGCAACATAGAATCATTTTCAAATCTGCCTCTTAAAGTTTCAGTATATGTCTTTGACGCATTTTTCTTAATTCCTCGTGCTGTCATACAGCTATGACAACCCTCAATCATAACAGCTACATCATCAGAACCTGTTACAATAGATATAATTTCAGCAATGTCATTGCCTAATCTTTCTTGCAACTGCAATCTTTTAGCTGCCATATCACATATTCTTGCAATTTTACTTAAGCCTACTACTTTGCCCTTAGGAATATAGGCAACAGATACTTTCATATCATACATTAAAGCCATATGATGCTCACAATAGCTAAATACTTCAATATCCTTTACTATAACTACATCATTTGAACTTGAACGAAAGTCTTCACTAAATGTCTTGTCAAACATTTCAGCAATTTCATTGTTAGTATAGTTCATACCTTCAAAAACTTCTTCATACATTTTGGCAACTCTTTCTGGAGTTTCCTTTAAACCCTCTCTATCAGGATTATCGCCTAAAGCAATTAATATACCCCTTATATGTTCTTCTATAGCCTTAGTATCAATAGCCATATTTACACTCCTTTCTTGTTAGGGTCCCAAATATATTTGTGCATTTGCAACTGCATATTTACACCATTCATATTGTTATTAATCATAAATTCAACAATAGACTCAAGTTTAATAGCACCAAAAATAGGACTAATATATACAGCACATTTATTTGTTAAATTATATTTATCTATTATTTCTTTTGCCTTAATAAGGTCATTTTGAGAGCCACAAACAAATTTAATAGTATCCTTACTGTCAATGTAGTCATAATTAGTCATAAGCATTTTATCACACATACCACTTGATGGAGATTTAAAGTCCATCGTAAGACTTGGACAATTTTCAATAGCTTTTACCCAACTTACATCAACACTTCCGTTAGTTTCTATTTCAATATAAAGACTTTTATCCTTTGCTAATATTTTCAGAAGTTTATCCATATCTTTATGTAACAAAGGTTCACCACCAGTAAGCGTAATATTAGTAACCCCTGTTGATTTTATGTAGCTATATATTTCCTCTGGTGTCATTTCATCAGCAGGGCAGGAACTAACATTTGCCCACTTCGTATCACAATAGCTACAGTCAAGATTACAGCCTCTAAACCTAACAAAGACAGACAACTGCCCAGCTCTCCTACTTTCACCATTTATACTAACAAACTTTTCAACTACAAACATAAACTACACCTCGTAATAAGTAGCACAATTATTAGGTGTTTCATAAACAACAGCCTCTTTTACATTGTAGCCCTTTTCATTAAACTTATCATAAAAATACTTGGCAAAATTTTCAGCTGTAGGTCTAAAACTAACCTCAATTATTTTAAAACCTTCATCCTTTAATGCTTCCATTGTTATTGGTTTTAATGTGTTTTCTTCAATAATTAATGCGTGGTCTAAAGCATCAACTTCTGCCTTAAGCTGTTCCTTTAGTGTGCCAAAGTCAACAATCATACCTCTAGTCTGACCCTTTGAATCTACATTTTCCCCATAGACTTCAATAATTACTCTCCATCTGTGACCGTGAATATTGCTACATTTTCCATTATAACCACTTAAAAAGTGTGCCGAATCAAAGCTATACTCTGTTTTTAAACTATACATAATACACCTCAAAATAAATAAACTTTTTCATTAATAACCATAGCCTTTTAATACAAAAAAAGGACGCACTACGCCCTTATAAATAAAGACCTAGTTTTGTTTTAAGACAGGAGGGTTTCGAACTGTCCTATTTAATTATCTTAAGAATTATAACACAATAATACTACAAAATCAACTATTAAATCCATAAAAAATAAAAGGGTACTTACGCACCCTTAAATTTAACAATATTCTTTTTTTCAAGAAACTTATAAAGTAACACAGTTACAACAAAGGCAGAAAATACACCAGCAAAATCAATCCACACATCAACAACAGAACTTGACCTACCCTTTGGGAAAAGCTGAATTGTCTCATCAATTACAGCAACTAAAAGACCTGAAAACAGCACCTTGTCCCAATAATTTTTAATATTAGAATAAAAAAGTTTAAAATCCGTTGTTATCAAAAATGATAAACCTGCATATTCTGTAAAATGAGCAGTTTTTCTAATTAAATGTTCACTAAACTCCTTTTTGAAACCAAGACTCATTATAAAATTATTTATTATTTCCATTACTCCGCCACTTACTCCCGATGACTCTACACCATCAAAAGATGAATTTATCCAAATAAAAGATAAACAAGCAATGGTTAATATTATAAAAATTACTTTAGCTTTTTTCATACTTATTTCTTATTATTATAAAGGCTAATATAATAGGACTTCTTTAAAGTTTTTTCACTTTCATAAGAACTCTTCATTGTATCTACAACAGAAGTATCTGCACCCATAGCCTCAAGTTTACTCCTTAATTCACTTAACAATCCATCAACTTTACTATCAGCCTCATTTTCAAGAGATGCCGCTTTACTTAAATATGTAGACATTAAATCCTTAGCACTAGCACCATTTTTAATATCAGCCTTAGCTTGGTCAATTAAATTACCTATTTCTCCAAGATATTTAGCTTTTAATGTATAAAGTTTAACAGCATAATCACTTATAATAGATGAACTATCAGATTTTTTATTTTGCATATCAGAATTACCACTAGTATTACTAGATGCTAAAGCAGAATTTTGACTATTATCAGTACTAACATTACTTTCACTTAAAATCTTGCTTACAGCATCATCAACAGTCATTTGACCTTTTCTAATAGCCTCTTCTTCTTCAAAAGTAAAATCTCTTAAACCTTTAATATCATACTGTTCAAGTTCAGATTCAACAGTTTTCTTAGAATCTGAAATTTGCTGTTGAATATCTTCATCACTATATTTAGTAGCCTCTACAACAGCTGTAATATTATCCTTTTGCCAAATAAGCAAAGCTGTTGTACCTATAATCAATATACATAAAATAACTAAAACAACCTTTAAAGCCTTATGTGACTTTTTAACATTACCTTTAATAACAATTCTCCTCTCTTAAATACCGATAATTTCTTTACTTAACTCTATAATATTTTCAATAGGTTCATTACCTAATTTTTTAGATATAACACTACAAGCATTGCCTAAATTAGGTGGTCTTTTTTCCATATTGTGCATATCAGAACCAAGCAATCTAATTA
>UQRG01000049.1 GCA_900543365.1 uncultured Eubacterium sp.
ATTAACTGGACCAAGGGGTAAAAGTTCCATTGCTTTTTGAACTGGGTCGGTGGTAGTTCCTTTAACATCAGATACAATAGCAAGGTTTTGACCAGTAATTGCATTTATGATACTAGATTTGCCTGCATTTCTTTTTCCAAAAATACCGATGTGTATTCTGTCTGAGTTTGGTGTATCGTTTAAGCTCATAAATGCCACCTCCTAAAATCTAAAATCTCTCTTTCCTAAATGAATATTTGCAAGATAGTCTTTAACAATAGCCTTAACCTTTTCTTTTGGTATTGTTTCAACTTCCTTATTTATTAATGTTTCACCAATTTTCTTAGTTTCTTCTGAAGCGTAGTCTTCAAGATATTCTTTTAATGTCATAAGAGCATTAGGTAAACAACAGTTTTGTATTTGACCAGACTTGCAAAGGCTCATAAATCTGTCACCAGTTCTGCCTTCTCTGTAGCAAGCAGTACAGAAGCTAGGAATATAGCCCATACCCATTAACCAGTTTACAACTTCGTCAAGAGTTCTATTGTCATTTACATCAAACTGAGAGCTGTCTTCAGCTTCTTTTTCAGGTTCGTAATAACCACCAACACTTGTTTTTGAGCCACCACTTATTTGTGAAATACCTAAGTGGAGTACCTTTTCTCTAGTCTTTTGACTTTCTCTAGTGGAAACTATCATACCAGTGTAAGGTACAGCAATTCTTATGCAGGCAACAAGTTTAGCAAATATATCATCACTAACTGCATCTGTAAACTCATTAGGGTCAATATCGTCAGCAGGTCTTATTCTAGGAACACTTATAGTGTGAGGACCTACACCGTGAACAGCCTCTAAGTGTTCTGCGTGCATTAAAAGACCAGCGAATTCGTATCTGTATTTTTCAAGACCAAATAAAACACCTAAGCCAACATCGTCAATACCACCTTCCATAGCTCTATCCATAGCCTCAGTGTGATAAGCATAGTTATGTTTTGGACCAGTAGGGTGAAGTTGTTCGTAGCTTTCTTTATGGTATGTTTCTTGGAACAGTATATATGTACCAATACCGGCATCTTTTAATTTTTTGTAATTTTCAACTGTTGTAGCTGCAATATTTACATTTACTCGTCTTATAGCCCCATTTTTGTGCTTAACACTGTAAATTGTTTTTATGCAGTCAAGTATATATTCAATAGGGTTATTAACTGGGTCTTCACCAGATTCAATCGCAAGTCTTTTATGTCCCATATCCTGAAGAGCAATAACCTCTTTTTTTATTTCTTCTTGAGTAAGTTTCTTTCTAGGAATATGTTTATTTTTTGCGTGATAAGGACAGTATACACAACCATTTACACAGTAGTTAGAAAGATAAAGAGGAGCAAACATAACAATTCTGTTGCCGTAAAAATCCTTTTTTATTTGTTCAGCAAGAGCATAAATTTCCTTGTTTTTATCCTCATCTTGACAGACTAAAAGAACAGATGCTTCTTTGTGATTTAATCCTTTTCTTTCTTTTGCCTTTTCAATAATAGAGTCAATAAGTTCAATATTGTTCTTGTTAGCATCAGCATAAGCCAAGGTGTCAAGTATTTCATCGTGAGATATAAATTCCTCAGCTTTAAGTGATTTTGGATTGTACATTTTTAATTTTCTCCTTTCTTTTGGAGTAGGGGATTTCCCCTTATCCATTAGATAATTAATTATATATTGTTTTGGTACTTACTCCGTCAAGCTGACCAAGCTTTCCAGATAAAGTGTTTATAATATCGTTAGGTGCGTCTATAGCCACACTTATTATACTCAAATCTTTTTTCCTATAGGGAATACCCATTCTGCCAATTATGTAATCACCATAATCGTGTAAAATTAAATTAATTTCATTGGCAGATGAAAAGTTTTTAACAACAATACCTATAAGTGCAACTCTTGTATCCATATAATTGACCTCCTTATTTTATTGTTTTTTATTATTATACAGCCTAAGACCAAAAAAAACAATAGAAACAAAAAAATCTCCAAAGTTTTAATTTAATTTGGAGATTGTTGTAATATTATTGGTTATTTTCTTTTTCCCTTTTCTTTTTTGCCATTAATCCACCTATTTTACCACTTTCTTTTGCAGTAAGAGATTTCCAACCATATTCATTGACTTTATCTAATAGTCCTAATTCTTCAGCTATTTCATATTTCATAATATCTTCAGTGGTTAGAGTTTTTTTCTTTTTCATATTTTCACCTCTAAATAAAATATTCCCCTTACAGTGTTAAAATATTCGTAAGTAGTTATTACTATATCTATTGATTTTTGTCTTTTTTATAGATATAATGTAAATATAAATAATATTTGTTAGGGGTGATTATATGTTAAAAAAGAGTTGTTTTATTGTGTTATTTATATTATTGTTATCTACTTCTGTTTGGGCAGATACAGCTGAAAGGTATCAAGCTAAAAGTAAAGATTTAGGAAATATTATTTATTTTGATTGCTTTAATGTTGAAAGTGTAAACTATTTTTCTATTAGAGATATTGCAAAATTACTTAATAATTCAGACTATAGTTTTAATATTGCTTATGATAAGCAAAAAAATTGTGTAACTATAGATAAAAGTAGTGCTTATATTTCAACTGGTACAGAGTTTAATAAAACTATTGGTAAAAAGAAAAGTAAAAGAAATGCTGAAACATTTAATATAATGTGTAATGATGTTGAATTTTCTTTAAAGTCATATAATATTAATAACAGAAACTATATTTCTCTTAGGGATATTTGTCATATTTTAGGATTAAATACACAGTGGAATGCAAATACTAAGTCTATTGAGCTTTGGTATTATAATAATGTGGGTGAAAAGGTTGACGCTTTGGATATTACTATTCTGCCACCAGTAATTGTTGACAAAAGTAAACCAATGGTTGCACTTACATTTGATGATGGACCATCTGTTAATACTACAAGAATATTAAATACTCTTGAAAAGTATAATGGTGTTGCTACTTTTTTTGTTACTGGTAATAACGCCTCAAGGTATAGCGAAATTTTAAGACGAATAGTTAATGAAGAAAGTCAAATAGGTAATCATACTTATGACCATTTAGATTTGACTTCACTTTCAGCTAACAACATTCGCTCTCAGGTAAATCGTATTCAAAATATTGTATATAGTGCCACAGGTGTTTATCCAACAGTTTTAAGACCTCCTTATGGTTCTTATAATAGCTTTGTTAAGTCTAATGTTAATCTTAAAATGTTTAACTGGAATGTAGATACTCTTGATTGGAAAACAAGAAATGCTCAAAGTACCTATAATGAAGTTATGAATACATTAGCTAATGGAAATGTAATTTTAATGCACGATTTATATAGTCAAACAGCTGATGCTGTTGATAAAATTGTACCAGAAATTGTGGCAAAGGGTTATCAGTTGGTGACTATTGACCAGCTTTGCTATGCTAAAGGTAAGGTTAAGGGACAGATAAAGTAGTGTGGTTTTTGCCACACTACTTTTTACATAAAATTATTACAAAAGTATAAAAATTATTGTAGAAATTAAATAAGTGCTGTAGTATAATTAAATTATGTATAATATGGGGAGGTAGTAAAGTGACCCAAAATTTAACACTGCTTACTGATTTGTATGAGCTTACAATGATGCAAGCATATTTTAAAAATAAAAATAAAAACGAAATAGTTGTCTTTGATGCTTTTTATAGAAATAATCCATTTGGGAGTGGTTATGCTATTTGTTGTGGTATTGAGCAAGTGGTTGATTATATTAAGAATTTGCGTTTTAACAATGATGACTTAGAGTATTTGAGAAGTCTTAATATTTTTGATGAGGATTTTATTGAGTATTTGGCTAAATTTAAATTTAGTGGTGATATTTATGCTATTCCGGAAGGCTCTGTTATTTTTCCTAAAGAACCAATTGTTAAAATTATTGCACCTATTATAGAGGCACAGCTTATTGAAACTGCTCTTTTAAATATTATCAATCATCAAAGCCTTATTGCTACTAAGGCATCAAGGGTGTGTTATGCAGCTCAAGGTGATGGTGTAATGGAATTTGGTTTAAGACGAGCTCAAGGACCTGATGCAGGTACTTATGGTGCAAGGGCTGCTGTTATTGGTGGTTGTGTTGCAACAAGTAATGTACTTGCAGGAAAGCTATTTAATATTCCTGTTAAGGGTACACACGCCCATAGTTGGATAATGAGTTTTGAAGATGAATATACTGCTTTTAAGGAATATGCTAAACTTTATCCAAATGGGTGTATACTTCTTGTTGATACCTATGATACTTTAAAATCTGGAGTACCTAATGCTATTAAGGTATTTAATGAAATGAGAAATAGTGGCATTGAACTTAAAAACTATGGCATAAGACTTGATAGTGGTGACTTGGCTTATTTATCTAAAAAGGCTAGAAAAATGCTTGATGATGCAGGATTTAAAACTGCTGTAATTTCAGCATCGAATGACCTTGATGAAAACTTAATTGAAAGTCTTAAACTTCAACAGGGAGCAGAAATTACATCTTGGGGTGTTGGGACGCACCTTATTACAGCTAAAGATTGTCCATCTTTAGGTGGTGTATATAAATTAGCTGCTATTATGCAAAACGGTAAATTTATACCGAAAATTAAGCTATCTGAAAATACTGAAAAGGTAACTAATCCAGGAAATAAGAAAATAATAAGAGTTTATGAAAAACAGCATAACAAAATAAAGGCGGATATTATTTGTTTAGCTGATGAGATTTTTGATGAAAATGAAAATTTGACTATTTTTGACCCAAAAGAACCTTGGAAAAAAACAGTTATGGAAGCTGGTACTTACACCTTGCGTGAACTTATGATTCCTCTTTTTAAAAATGGTCAATGTGTTTACAAAAGTAAGTCTGTTATGGAAATAAGGGATTATTGTGCTTCTGAACTTGGTACTTTGTGGAATGAAGTCAGACGACTTGTAAATCCTCATAATGTTTATGTTGACTTATCTAAAAAACTTTATGACACTAAATTAAATATTTTAAAGGAAATGGAAAAATAAATGGAATATATATTGTTTGACTTAGATGGAACAGTGACAGATTCTCAACTTGGTATTAAAAATTCTGTTGCCTATGCTCTTAATTATTTTGGCATAAATGTGGATAATATGGAGGACCTAAATAAATATATAGGACCTCCCCTAAGACAGTCTTTTATTAATTTTGCTGGTTTAAGTGAAGAAAATTCACACATTGGTATGACAAAATATAGAGAATATTATGGACCTAAGGGTATATTTGAAAATGAACTTTATTCTGGCATAGTTGATTTATTTGAAAAGTTAAAAATTAATAATAAAAAAATAGTTTTAGCTACATCAAAGCCGTGGATATATGCTGAAATAATACTTGAGCATTTTAATATTAAAAAGTATTTTGATTTTGTGGCAGGAAGTGAGCTTAATGGTGTAAGAACTAATAAGGCTGATGTAATTAAATATGCTATTGATAAATTTAATATTGATATTGATAATGCTGTTATGATAGGTGATAGAGAACACGATATTTTAGGAGCTAAATATAATGGAGTTAAAACTATAGGTGTTTTGTATGGTTTTGGCTCAAAGGAAGAACTTGAAAATGCTGGAGTTGATTACATAGCTGAAAATACTAAAGATATATATAATATTATAAATAATATGGAGGTATAGTAATGAAAATTTTAGTTTGTGGTGGTGCTGGTTATATTGGCAGTCATACTGTGTATGAATTAATTGAACAGGGACATCAAGTTGTTGTTGCTGATAATCTTTGCAAAGGTCATAAGGATGCTGTACATAAATCTGCCAAGCTATATATAGGCGATTTAAGAGATGCAGATTTTCTTGACAAGGTTTTTAGTGAAAATAAAATTGATGCAGTTATTGATTTTGCTGCGTTTTCTCTTGTTGGTGAAAGTTGCTCAGAGCCACTAAAGTATTTTGATAACAATGTTTATGGTACAATTAGACTTTTAGAAGCTATGAATAGAGCTGATGTAAAAAAGATTGTATTTTCATCAACTGCTGCAACTTATGGTGAGCCTGAAAATATACCTATACTTGAAAGTGACAGAACTTTCCCAACTAATCCTTATGGCGAAACTAAACTTACTGTTGAAAAAATATTAAAGTGGAGTGATAAGGCTTATGGTATTAAGTATGTTGCTTTAAGATATTTCAATGCGGCTGGTGCTCATATTAGTGGTGAAATTGGTGAGGACCACTCTCCGGAAAGCCATTTAATTCCTATTATTTTGCAGGTAGCTTTAGGTCAGAGAGAAAAAATTGCTATGTTTGGTGATGATTATCCAACTCCAGATGGTACTTGTGTTAGAGATTATATTCACGTTACAGATTTAGCTGATGCTCATATTAAGGCTATTGAAAAACTTTTTAGAGATGAAACAAGTGGTATTTACAACTTAGGTAATGGCAAGGGTTTTAGTGTTAAGGAAGTTGTAGAAGAAACAAGAAGGGTAACGAAAAAGGAAATTAAGGCTGTTGTAGAGGGCAGACGAGCTGGTGACCCATCTACATTAATTGCTACAAGTGATAAAGCAATGAAGGAGCTTGGCTGGAAACCTAGATTTAATACTCTTACTCAAATAATTGAAACTGCTTGGAAGTGGCATCAAAGTCATCCCAATGGTTATGATGATAAGTAAATAGAACATTTTTATTGTGTTAAAATAAAGAGTCGATAGGCTCTTTATTTTTGCTTTGCAAAATATGCTTTATTGTGAGAAAATATAAAGTATTGAGTATAAGAAGGGTTGATTTTATGAGAAAATTAGTTATAGCCGAAAAGCCTTCTGTAGCACGAGATATAGCAAAGGTGCTTAAATGTAGTAAAAAGGGCAATGGCTATTTATACAATGATGAATATATTGTAAGCTGGGCAGTGGGTCATTTAGTTACATTATTAGAACCGGAAGAATATAATGAAAAGTATAAAAGGTGGCAAATGGAAACATTGCCTATTATACCGGATCATATTAAAATTAAGGCAATTAAAAATACTATTGACCAGTACAAAATACTTGAAAAAATGCTTAAGTCAGATAGTATTGAAAGTCTTATTTGTGCTACAGATAGTGGTCGTGAGGGTGAACTTATATTTAGATACATATATGACCTTGCAAAGTGTAATAAGCCTTTTCAGAGATTATGGATTTCCAGTATGACAGCACAGGCTATTAAAGAAGGCTTTGAAAATCTAAAAGATGGTAGTGAATATGATAATTTGTACCATTCTGCAAAATGTCGCTCTGAGGCGGATTGGTTAGTTGGTATTAATGCCAGTAGAGCTTTTACAATAAAGTATAATACTTTATTGAGTATTGGTAGAGTACAGACTCCTACACTTGCAATAATTGCAGCTAGACAAAAAGAAATTGATAATTTTGTTGTGTCTGAATATTGGGAAGTAAATGCTGACTTTGGAGAGTATAAAGGTCAGTGGTTTGAGATAAAGGTTAATGGTGACAAAAAGACAGAGGAAACTAAGATACTTGATAAAAATAGAGCTAATGATATAGCTAAAAAGGTTAAAGGTAAAATTGCCACAGTTAAATCTATTGAATGTGAAGAAAAGAAAAATCCACCACCTCTTTTATATGATTTGACAGAGTTGCAAAGAGATTGTAACAAAAAGTTCGGTTTTTCAGCACAGCAAACTCTTTCTTTGGTACAGGATTTATATGAAAAAAGAAAAATGGTTACATATCCTAGAACTGACAGCAGATATTTATCTGATGATATGATACCAAAGTTAAAAATAATTGCAAGTAAACTTATGGGTACAGAAAAGTATAATAAATATGCCTCTTATGTATTTAATTTACCTAAACTACCTATAACTAAAAGAATTGTAGATAACAGTAAACTAAGTGACCACCACGCAATTATTCCAACAGAGGCTAAGCCTAATATCAATGCTTTAAGTGATGCTGAATTTAAGGTGTATGACCTTATTGCTAGACGATTTTTACAGGTTTTTTATCCGTATTATATATACAATACTACTAAAATTGTTACTGAATGTGAGGAAGAAAACTTTGTTACAAGAGGTACAACTGTTGTTGATAAAGGTTGGACTGAACTTAATGTAAAGTCTGAAAAAGAAAAAAAGACAGAAGAAGTATTGCCTGATATAAATGAAAATGATACATTTGAAACTAAGTCTGCTAAAGTTGCTGTTAAGAAAACTAAGCCACCACAGACCTATAATGAAGCAAGCCTTTTATCAGCAATGGAAAATGCTGGTAGATTTGTTGATGATGAGATATTGAAAGAACAGCTTAAGGAGTCTGGACTTGGTACACCTGCTACAAGAGCAGCAATTATTGAAAGACTTATAAAAGTTGGATACATTGTTAGAAAAGGCAAATCTCTTATACCAACCGAAAAAGGAATGAAGCTGATTGAAATTGTGCCAGTTGAGCTTAAATCACCTGAAACTACTGGTAAATGGGAAAAGGGTCTTTCATCAATAGCTAAGGGTAAAATGGATACAGAAAAATTTATGGGAAGTATTAAAAGATATGTTAATTATATTGTAAATTCGTCACAGCAGGGTGGTTGTAAGGTTATTTTTGCTGCTGATAAACCTAGAAGCAAAAAAGTTAGAGCTTCAATTTTAGGTGTCTGTCCTAAGTGTAAAGGTTATATTTTGGAAAATTCTAAGGGTTATTATTGCTCTAATTGGAAACAGGGTTGTCGCTTTACTATTTGGAAAAATGCTTTAGAAAATTATGGCGTTGCAATAGATAAGGATTTCGTTAAGAATATTCTTGAAAATGGTAAAATTGAAAATCTTTTTGTGCATAAACCTGATACACAAGAGGAGTGTAATTGTAGTGTTTCTTTGGCTAGTGATAATAGTGGTAGATTGGATATTGGAAATTTTGTAAAGGTGGAAAAATGAAATTAAAAGTATTTGATTATGATTTTACTATATGTAAAGTTAAAGATATAGACTGCATTGATTTTAATGACGAATTTTGCTTTTTTAGTAAAACAGATGAGGAAATTTCTTTAGTTTGTAGGGATAATAAAGTGCCTCATAATATTATTGATAGAGAAGACAATTGGAAAGGATTGAGAATAGATACTTCTCTTGATTTTTCACTTATAGGTATAATTTTTAAAATTTCTAAAATATTAGCAGAAAATAAAATAGGTATTTTTGTTGTGTCTACATACAATACAGATTATATTTT
>UQRG01000050.1 GCA_900543365.1 uncultured Eubacterium sp.
TGAGGGGTATCAGGTTTTAGCCTGTGATGGGAGTAATCTGAGCATTGCTTCAAACTTATTGACTTTGATGAAATGAACGAAATTTCAAGCGGAGATATTAAATTTGGTAAGAGTACATACAAAGTTAAGACGAAAGGTGTTCTCATCCCGATTTCAAAACAGCTTTTAGCAGATGAAAAAGCAAATCTTCTATCTTACATTGATAGACATTTTGCTAAGAGAGCTGTGAGAACAGAAAATAAGGCTATTATAACTCTTATGAAAGAAGCTGAGTCTTATACAGAAGGAACAAATTATAAAGCTATATTGAAAGCTTTAAACACTAAACTTGATACTGCTATTGCAGCAGATGCAAAAATTTATACAAATCAGACAGGCTATGACTACTTAGATAGCTTAGAAGACGGAAATGGTAGACCACTTTTACAGCCATTGGTTACAGAACCTACGAAATTGTATTTTAAGGGTCACGAAATAGTAAGACTTAATGATACAGAGTATACATCTGACCGTGATAAGCTAGAATTTTGGGTTGGTGATTTATATAGTTACTGTAATTTCTATGACAGAAAAACACTTGAAATTGCTATAAGTGAAGAAGCAGGTTTCAAGCAATATTCTGTATTTACAAGAACAGTTGAAAGATTTGATGTAAGCAAGGTTGATGCAAAGGCTGGCATAAGAGTTATTATCCCAACAATTTCTGCAGAAGCTGATATAAAGAGTTGATAAGTTATGTTGAATAAAGTTAAACTTTTTTTGAGAGTGGAACAAGAGTTTACAGAAGATGATGAACTTATAATTAGCTTTATTGACGAAGCTAAGGAGTATTGTAGAAATGCTGTGGGTTATCTTCCAGAAGAAGATAATCCTATTTTTATGAGATTTGTGTTGCTATATTGTGCTAATGCTTATGACAACAGGGAACTTGTAGGCAATAGTTATGAAAAGGCTAATTATAATTATGTGTCTTTGCTTAACCAGTTAAAGTATTGTTACGAACAGGAGTGATAATATGAATTGTGGGTTGTTGAAATGCCGAATTGATGTATATGGCAAAACTAAAAACAAAAATGAGTTTAATGAAATTACATACGATTATGGCAAGATTGGCAGTGTATGGGCAGAAATAAAACCTACAACAGGTAGAGAAAATACGCTTGATGGTAATTCAATACAAGCAAGTATTACCCACAAAATAACAGTTCGTAACGGTGCTATAAAGAAACCTCGTAATGATATGTACTTTGAATACAAGGAACAGCGTTACGAGGTTATGTATTTTATGCCCTATTATAGAAAAAATGATTTAGTTGAATTTTATTGTAAATTGGTTATTGAAACGGAGGAAGATTATGGAAGAAACTAAGAAAACTACAGAAAAAAAGAATGAAAAGGCTTTAAATACAGTTAAAGTTACATTAAAACAGCTTATTGAGAAAAAGTTAGAAAAGGATAGCAAGAAAACAGCTACAAAGGATATTTATATAAAAAGCCTTGGTGGAAATATTACATTTAATAGTCCGTCAGATAGTGCTAGAATTGAGTATTCTGAAAAAACAAAATCTGAAAGCTTTTTTGATATGATTGATGGAATGGTTAAGCTTATCTATGATTGTTGCCCTATGCTACATAGCAAGGAGCTACAGGAAAGTATTGAGGTTGATTATCCTTATGACACAGTAAGGGCGATTTTTGATATTGGTGAAATAACCGATATTGGTATAAAACTAATCAACTTTTTTGATGATGACGAAAACGATGATGCAGAGGAAAAATTAAAAAACTAATAGAGAAAGACAGCGAGTTAAATATGCTGTCTTTCTTTGCGGTTAGAGGCGTTAAGCCAGAATATTTACTTTCACTATCACCTACAGAGAGAGCTTTTTACAGAATAAGTATGGAGCTGTGGTATAAAGAAATGAATGGAGTAATGAAAGTATTAGGTGGTGGTAAAATTGGGTAAGACGATTAATACAATACTTAATCTTAAAGATAATTTTACAGCAAAGCTAAATGCTGCTGGTAAGCAAATACTTGCATTTAAGGAACAACTAAAAAACTGCAATAAGGCTGCAAACAGTATAGACAAAGATTTATCGAAACTTGCTAAAACATCTGTTGCTGTAAGTGCAACTGGCATAGCTGCTATGGGTGCTTTTGCAAAATCATCTCTAGATACTTACAAGGACTTTCAACAAAGTATGTCAAATGTAGCTGGTATCTTAAGTGTTAATCAAACATCAGAAACATATAAGCAATTAGAAAATGCTGCTCGTGAGGCAGGAAAAAGGACGACAAAAACTGCACAGGAATCGGCAGATGCCCTTTCGTATATGGCGTTGGCTGGGTGGTCTGTTGAGGATAGTATGAATGGTTTAATGCCGATACTTCGTGCATCAGAGGCAACAGGTGCAGACCTTGCAACCACATCAGATCTTGTAACAGATAGTATGTCGGCTCTTGGTTTACAAACAAATGAACTTAATCATTATCTTGATGTGTGTGCGAGAGCCCAGAACAAGAGTAATACTACTCTTACACAGATGCAAGAGGCTTATATTGGCTGTGGTGGTACATTTAAAACATTTGGTACAGAACTTGATGAGTCTGGTGCTTTACTTGGCATTATTGCGAACAGAGGTATCAAAGGCTCTGAGGCAGGCAATAAGTTACAGAGTACTCTTGTTAATCTTACGAAAAAAAGTGGTGAAAGCTACAAAGCAATGTCTGCTCTCGGCGTATCAGCTTATGATTCAAAAGGAAAGTTTAAGGGTGTTGCGAATACCCTTATTGAGCTTAATGAAAAAACGAAAAAACTTACTGAAGAACAGAGGAATAATTATCTTACAATGATAGGTGGTAAGGAACAGCTTACGACCTTGAATGCTCTTATGGCAGGTTTAACAAATACTCTAAGTAATGGTAACACGGAATTTGAGGAGTTGAGATTACAGTTAAGAAATTGTGATGGTTCATTGAATAATATGGCTGACACAATGACTAACAATCTAAATGGTGCATTGGCATTAACTCAATCTGCTACAGATGATTTTAAGATTGCAATAGGTCAGAAATTAGAGCCACACATAACTAGATTGTTGAAATGGTTTGCAAATCAGGTGCCTGAGGCAACAGAAAAAACTGCTGCTTGGCTTGATAACAAAATACCTAGAGCAATTAATTCCTGTAAAACAGCATTAGACAAAATCAAGCCGGTTGTAAGTTTTACAACTAAAAACTTTTCAGAACTTGCTATTGCTGGAGGAACAGTTGTTGCAGGCTTAAAAGCTCTTAGTATAGCTGTTAAGGTAGCTAGTTTTTATGACAAATTAAAGGATGCTATGAAAGGTTTAACGACAGCACAAAAGTTAGCAACTATTTGTCAAAAAGCTTTTAATACTAACTTACTTGCGTGCCCTATCACTTGGGTTGTTGCAGGCATTGCGACTATAGTTTCAGGTGTACTTATTTTTAAAAAGCATATGGAAAAGGCTGATATTGCTAAACACTTTGGTGATATAACATTATCAGCTGAGGAGTGCAGCGACATTGTTAAAAATGTATTTGGCAGTGAATTAATAGAAAAAATAGATGCTGCAAATAGTGCTACAGAGGATTTTAAGCAAACACTTAAAAATACAAGTGATTCGGCTAAAAAGTTAAATAAATTAACTTTCAAGTTAGAATTTGGCGGGAATGTTAGTCAAGAAGACTATATGGCTGCTGTTGACGAATATGTTTCAAATCTACAAGAAGCACTAGATGATGCGAAATATAGCTTGAATCTTGATGTTAACTTGCTGTCAAGTAACACAGATTTTTCAAAAGGCTTTTTATCAGACGCAAACGGTTATTATGATCAACTTTTAAAACAAGCTAAAAAATTAGTTGAGGATTTAAAAGCTGCTGCTGAAGATGCTTATAAACATAACTGGAACTTTGACAGTACTGAGGCTGTTGCGGCTATTATGAAAAATCAGGCTGAAATACAGGAGAAAATTGCAACAGCTCAGAGTGAGGCAAAGCTTGAAACTTTTAAATTAGATTTTCAAGCCGGTGATTTAAGTAAGGATAGCTTTCAAAACCTTATTGATGCGACAAATGAGGAGCTTGCTAATCTTAAAGAAACTTACAATAAAGCGAGAATAAATGAAATTGCACAGGCTAAGCTGATGTATACAGATGGTTCAAAGGAACTTGCAAATGCTATACAGAATGCAAATGATAGCTATAATCAGAAACTTGCAGAATTGACTACAAAGGGTTTACAGTTTGAAAATGATGCCATTATGGGTGCATTTCCTGAGATTAGTGAGGCTATTAAAAATTCTCTTAACAATATCAATGATATATTTGGGAAAGATTATCTTAATGGCTTAGCTGAAGGGAGTATTAAGTTTGATGAAAGTACAGCTGCTATTTTTTCAAGAGAATTAGAAGGGGCATTTTTAAATGTTGCACCTGAAACAAGAAAGCATATTGGTGAGTTTTATAAACAAATGATGCCTAGTGTTGAAGAATTGAAAGCAAATATGCAAGGAATGGAGAAAATTCCTCAAACATTTGCCAATGTTTTTATGCAAGCAAATGCAATAGGTGCAGTTGGTAAAAATACAACAGCATTAAAAACTCTAGGTGTTACTACATTATCGACAGTTCTGCCTGCTGATATTGTAAAAATAATGAAGAGTTCATCAAAGTATAGTGAGTCATTTGTAAAGGGTATTAGGAGTAATGAAAATGATGTAAGAAGTGCATCTGAAAAAATGAGGTCACTTTTTGTTGATACTTTAAGTGAAAGTATAAATATAAATGTTCCTATTAATGTTGTAGGGAAACCATCAACAAAAATTTATGGACCTCAAAAGATAGATAATAACGCAACGGGTACTACATACTTTGGTGGTGGATTAACAACAATAAATGAGCACGGTTATGAAGTAATTGACTTACCACAGGGTACAAGAATATACCCTCATTCACAAAGTGAAAAAATGATGAACAGCACTCCTAATGTTTCAGTTTCGGTGAATGTAAATGGTAGTATTTTTGGACTTGAAAATGCCGCTGAATTACTTGGTGATATGGTGTGTGGTAAGGTTGTTGACGCAATAAAGGCGGTGTAATATTTCTTTGAGAATATAGCAAATATGCTATTGACATATTATAGCAAATATGCTATAATATAATTACAGTAAAGGAGATGATTAAATGCCAACAATATGTATGTTTAGAGGTATTAAAATTTTTATTAATTGGAGAGAACATCAACCGCCACATTTCCACGCAACATACGGTGGAAAAGAAGTTATAGTGTCAATTAAGGATTTGGAAGTTATGGAAGGTGATATACCGAATAAACAATTAAAAATGCTTTTAGGTTGGGCTGCTTTTCATCAAGAAGAATTAATTGAAAACTGGGAACTTGCAGAACAAATGCAGGAATTGTTTGCTATAGAGCCGTTAAGATAATACGGCTCTATGACATTACTAATCTATAAAGGAGTGTTAAATAATGGGGAAGAGTGTTGAATACTATTTATCAAAAGGTTTTGATAAAAAAATGGCAGAATATTTTTCAAATGGCAGAAGAACTATAATATCTGTTATTGCTAATGATGATTATACTCTTACTTTGAGTTTTGATAACGGAGAAAAAAGGCTTTATAATGTTGCTCCACTTATAGAGCAGGGGACAGTTTTTGAAATACTTTCAGATTTAAATAACTTTCATAGGGTCTATATAGATGATGAGCATTGTGTGGCTTGGGATATTGACCCCAATATTGATAGTAATGTAGTCTGGAACAACAAAATTGATTTAAGTTCTGATAGTTGTTATGTAGATAGTGTTCCGGTACAGGAGGTAAGTTGAAATGACAGAAAACTGTGCTGCTATTATTGATACATTAATAGAACAAAGAAAATATAAGGGTATGACCCAAACTGACCTTGCAAAAGCATCTGATTTAACACAATCAGTTATAGCAAGACTTGAAAGCAAGAAAGCAATGCCACAGCTTGACACTTTGCTTAAAGTTGTTAATGCACTTGATTGTACTTTGCAAATAGTTTCATCTACAGAAAAATAGTTTTAAGCACTTACAGAATGTGAGTGCTTTTTTTAAATGCAAAAAAAGATATGTTTAATGCAGAATATCTCATAGTTAATGTATTTAATGGACTTTTGAGAGTTTAATAACCAAAAATTTACAACGAAATTACAACAAATGAAAGAGTCTTATATGACGACTTATACTAAAAAATATTGAGATATATGGGAAAGGGACACTTAAACAGAGTGTCTTTTTCTATTTTATAAAGCAATATAGATAATATCTTAAAAATATTCAAATACTTATAGCAAATTGACAAAACGCTTAATTTACACTAAAATAAAGAAAAATTATGAGAGGTGAATGACGATGAGTTTAGGAAAAACAATTAGAATATCAAGGCAAAAAGCCTTATATACACAAGAAGATTTTGCACATAAACTAAATGTTGCTCTTTCAACAGTTAATCGGTGGGAGTTAAATAAAGCAAAGCCTAATGTAAAAGCAATGAAAGCAATTAAAGCCTTTTGTGAAGAAAATGAATTAGATTATAAGATAATTGAGAGCGAATGGCTTACCTATTCAAAGGAGTGTAAATAAATGGCTGAAGTAAAGTATATGACTGAAGATGAGGTTAGAGATTTTGCAAGAACTATATTAAATTTCGATATTTCTGAAGTTGGAATTCAACAAGGAACAGGACAAATTACAACTTTTAAACAACTTGGATTTAGATGTAAAAAGAATAATCATAAACCTGATGGATGGTATTTGCCAAATGATACACATAAAGTTGCAATTATACTTGAAACAAAATCAGAGAAGCATGATTTATCCAATAAAAAGTGGGTAGATGAGTTACTTACAAATATTGAAATTGCAAATACCAAATATAAAAACGTTGTAGGTATCCTTTACAACGGTAAAGAGCAAAGAATATTTCTAAATGAGGATGAATATACAAAAATTCCACATGGATTACAATCAAAGAATTTTTATTTAGATTTGTTTTCTAACCAAAAGATAGATACACAACAAATATATTTGACTACAATGAAAATTAATAATCTTTTGCACTTTAAATTTGGTGTAAACGACTATTATGATAGAATGATATTTACTGCTTGTGCACTAGTTGCAAAAAGATACGGTGCTTGGTTAGATAAAGGGCGAGATTATATAACATTACATAATTCAATATTAAATTCTCTATCAAAATCCCTAGATACAGCACTCAAGCAAAATGAGAAACTTAAAATTTTACTTAACATGTATTCGAAAATTCAAATGAACATTACAGATAATCAACAAGCAATAGATGATTTTATTGATTGTGTAGAAACAATATCAGGATTAATTAATTCTAAACATTGGAACGGCGAAGATGTAATGGGGATTTTCTTTAACGAATTTAATAGATATAAAGGTAAATCTGAAAACGGACAAGTATTTACACCAGGGCATATAACATCATTAATGTATAGACTTATCGAAGTGAATATGAATGATAATGTTCTTGATGCAGCTTGCGGTAGTGGTGCTTTTCTTACAAAATCTATGTCAAATATGATTAATGAAGCAGGTGGATTTACTACTACTAAAGCAAAAGAGATTATGTCACGGCAATTATATGGCATAGAAATAGATAAAAGGGTCTTCTCATTAGCCTGTGCTAATATGCTAATTCATAAAGATGGTAAGACTAATCTTGAACAAATGGATAGTACATCGCAAGAAGCTTGTGATTGGATAAAAGAAAAGAAGATTACCAAGGTTTTAATGAACCCACCTTACGAAAGGAAATATCATCCAGATATTATCATAAAAAATGTTTTAAATAATTGTACTGTTGGTGCTAAAGCAGCATTTCTATTACCAGATAAGAAACTTGAAAAATTTAGTAAAACTTGGCGAAAAGACATATTAAAAAAACATAGATTAATAAAAATAATCAAGTTACCAGAAAAAACTTTCGACGAAGGTGTCACAGTTTCTATTTTTATTTTTGAAGCGGGAATTCCACAAAACAATCAAGAGATATTTACTTGTTATATTAAAGAGGACGGACTGGAAAGAGTAAAAAATCAAGGAAGACAGGATATAAAAAATAAATGGCATAGTATTGAGAATAATTGGGTAGATATAATTAAAAAACAAAACGGCGATGATAGTATAAAATGGATTAAACCAAGTGAATTTTTAAGTTATCAAAAGGATGAGATACCATTTTCTGTATCCGAGGAAGACTTTGTTAAAACAATGACAGATTATCTTTTATTTAAAGAAGACATCGATGTAAAAGAACTTATGAATTCTATATCTTATAAAATAGTATATCATAGTGAATTAAGCGAAGATGAAATGGACATTAATTTAAGTATTAGAAAGGGGAAGGCTGATAATGATTAATTATAATGATTGGATTGAGTTTGAAGTATCAAGATTATTTACTATTAAATCTCCTGCACCAAGAACTATAAAAACATATACCGAAGGAACAGTCCCGTATGTTTCATCAGGTGGGGTAAATAATGGGATTATTTCTTACTTAGAACCCAAGAAAGATGAAGAACTTGAAAAGGGAAATTGTATAACTGTTAGTCCACTTGAAGGTACACCTGCTTTTTTTCAAGATACAGATTTTCTTGGGCGAGGGGGTGCTGGCTCTGCAATTTCAATGTTATACAATGATAATTTAACAAAATACAATGCTTTGTTTATATGTACTATTATAAAAATTTGTGCTACCAAATTTGATTATTCAGATGCTTTCACAAGCGAAAATTTAAGAACATTAAGGCTTCCGCTTCCTGCAAAAAGAAATCATGATGGTTCTATGTATATTGACAAAGAGAAGATGTATAATGATGATGGATTTATGCCTGATTGGAAATTTATGGATGAATATATGACATCTATTGAAGAAAAATCTCAAAATCGTATTGATATTTTAAAACAAATTTCATTACTATAAATTTCAATATTTAAATAAAATAGAGATAGGCTACCAAACAAATATAGAATTACTTGCGTTTTGTTCGCAATGAGCCTACTGTGTATTCATATCTTAGTGGTAGGAAAGAAAAAGAAAGTATTAGAAGATCAATACTTGCATTATGGATATTTAAGGACATAACGATATTCTGACGGAGTGATCCAGACACGG
>UQRG01000051.1 GCA_900543365.1 uncultured Eubacterium sp.
CCATAAAAAAACAAAAAAGCCCAGTTAAACTGGACTTTTTCGACAGACTGAAAGACGGAAAATTTTCCGTCTTTTTCAATATACGCACAATATACAAACTTCCTATGAAATGGCTTATTTATTCGCTTTTTTATAATTATTTTTTAATTGTATATTCAATTATTTTAATTTTTGCTTTTATATTTTTAACAGTACATTCTAATAATGTATCTGATGGAATTGAAACAACTACCAAACAAGAAACCGAGTCATATACAGAAACAACAACAGAAATTCCTCTTGTATCTTATAATGATATAGAAACTGGTTTGTATAATGGCAAAACTGTAAAAGTTAAAGGCGTTATTACTAATGTAGATATTATTTCAATAATCTCAGATATAAATTTGAATGTTTGGATTAAAGATGAAAAAAAGTAATTGATGAAGGTACTTGGTTCATAGACGATGAAAAAGTTGGATTAGATAATTTTACGTACTTATCTCAAAATTTAAAGATAGGTGATAATTGCATATTTACTACATCAATAAACTCTGATTCCTCTATTAGTTCTACAGATATTAAAAATGTTGAAATAATACAAAAAGACACAACTCTTGATGACATTAAACAAATATATGTATCAAGTTGTGCAAATATAAGTATTAATGAGTTTATTAGAAACCCTGAAAATTACCGTGGTAAAAATCTTAAAATAAAAGGAAATGTTTTTCAGATTGTTTCAGAAAGTCCAACTACTGTTGACTTTTTGCTAGATACTGGCGGGGATAACGGCATATTATACATATCATATGATATACCAAAAGGTTTTAATCGTGTGCTTGAAGGTGATAACATAACAGTATGTGGTTGTTATTACAAAATAGTAGATTATAAATCCGTTTTAGGAACTAGACAAAGCGTACCTGCAATTAATGCAAGATTTTTAATATGATAATATAACTAAAAAAGCCCCCTGCTACCAACAGGAGGCAAAGATACTATAAACCTTAGGCGTTGCCTGAAGAAGATATAATATCCCTCAACAAGATTAATTATATCACACTTTTCAACGCCTTTCAAGGTGTTATTTTTATGCAAAAAGCATATTTTAATAAAGGAGTGATATAAAATGAAAGAAAGAGCAGCCGCATACATAAGAGTATCTACTGATGACCAGACAGAATACTCTCCTGACGCACAAAAGAAGGCATTGCAGAAATTTGCTGATTCTAACAATATGGTTCTATTAGATAATCATATCTATATTGACGAAGGAATTTCTGGCAGAAAAGCAGAAAAACGACCTGCATTTATGCAGATGATAACTAACGCCAAGAGCAAACATAAGCCGTTTGATGTTATTCTAGTGCATAAGTTTGACAGATTTGCAAGAAATAGAGAGGATTCTGTAGTATACAAATCGTTGCTTAGAAAACAATGTGGCATTAAAGTCATATCAATTACTGAAAATATTGAAGATGATAAAATTAGTCTACTTGTAGAGCCTATGTTAGAAGCTCTAGCCGAATATTATTCTGTAAATTTGTCTGAAGAAGTAAAAAAAGGTATGACCGAAAAAGCAACAAGAGGAGAATATCAGACTGTAGCCCCTTATGGCTATAAATGGATAGATGGTAATCTTACTGTATTAGAAGATGAGTCAAAGCATATAGAATATATATTTGCACAGTTTTTAAATGGAACTCCTATTATGCAGATTGCAAGAAATCTAACTGAACTTGGTGTACGCACCCACAGAGGCAACGCTTTTGAAAATCGTACTATTGAATATATATTGAACAATCCTGTATATTGTGGCTATTCTCGCTGGACTCCTACGGGTAAGATTCGCCGAGACTTCAATAATAAAAATTCTATAATTGCTAAGGGGTCACATAAAGCTATTATTCAAGAAGATGTATTCAAAAAAGTTCAAACAAAATTATCAACTATAAAATCAACAAGAAGTAAAAAATCAAGACCAGCGACAGAATATAAACATTATCTTAGCGGTATTGTTCGTTGTGGTGCGTGTGGTTCAACATTATCATATATGGGTAAAATGAATTCACTGCAATGTTGGAAGTATAATCACGCATTATGTAAAATATCCCACAGCATTTCAATCAAGAAAATTGAACAGGCTCTTGAAATAGAATTAAAGTCTATTATTAATAGCGATAATTTATGCGAATATGTTCAGAATATTTCTTGTGTTTCTTGTGCATCTGATGAATTAGCAATACTCACTAACAAGCTTAACAATCAAAAAAAGAGATTGTCTAGACTAAAAGTGGCATATTTAGACGGTGTGTTTAACCTGGATGATTTTAAGGCAGAAAAAGAAGATATTGAAAAAAATATAAAAGAAATTGAGAACGATATTGCTGAAAAAAGTAGTAAAAAGATTGATATGGATATATTCAGAAACAGAATTTCTAATGTGTATGATATATTGCACGATGAAAGTTATTCAGATATAGATAAGAATTCCGCCCTAAAGTCAGTTATAGAAAAAATTGTTTTCAATAAGTCTGCACAAGAGCTAGAATTTTACTATTTTTACTAATTATTTATATACACTATTACAATTTGGAGGAGCTGACGGCGAACTTGCAGCATCTCTCCGTTACTTTAGTCAAAAATTTGATATGGTTACACCTGAGGCAACTGCAACATTAAATGATATTGCAACTGAAGAATTAGTATAATACATATATCAATTATATGCTTAAGAGAGCTTAGTCGTATTTTTTATCAAATTCTAAAAGGGGTATGTAATCACTACATACCCATAAGAGTGTCGATAAACCCTGTTTCAAATTCATACATGCAAATTTTGTTAAAGTGTCAATGATTGGTTACACTTTAACATATTAAATTTAAAAGAGGCCTAACTAATAAAACAACAACGAACGATGTGTCAACATAAAATCATGAAAATCAACTTCTTATACCTTCATAGAAGTAACTAAAGTTGTAATATAGCGCCATTTTAGTTAAAACATATAAGGATAATCTTGCATTTTTACAGAATTATCATTTTATAAATTTTTTTATAGAATTTATAAAGAAATTTTTAGAACATGAACTGTAGGTTGCAAAACTTATTATTGTGAATTTCAAATTTGATGTGCTGATTATTGTCATAAAAAAATATAGATGCATTATACTTTTCTTCATATTCTGCCTTTGCCACACTATAAGGAACAGGAACATATCATTCGCCTTATAACAGAACTTTTTAGTAAAATGTCCAAAATAGAAAAAGCCTTAGATGAGGCTTTTTTCTATTTCTGCGATAATTGCAAAAAGTTTGTTAATACATTCTGCAATTCTAATTTGTTCTTGATATGGCGAAACTAAAATTGGATACTTCTTAACTGATTCTAGTTTTGCTCTCATCAATGAGCCTCCTATACCAGAAACATTAGAGAGCAGTAATTCACGAAAATAAGGTGAAGAAAAATAGTGTTGTAAATATGAAGTAAATAGTAAACCGTTCCTAAAAGCTATCCACTCCGACGAGCCAAGAATTAGATAAGGTGTAATATTACCTGTAATCCAAACTCTATTAATACGAGGATTGATTTTACAAACAAGCACATCATTTTCACAGATAACCTGTTTAGATGAACCTATTTCTTGCCCACTAACGATTTCAGGCCTACCTACTTCAAAATTGGGTACACTATAAACCTCAAACTTCTCATAATGCAAATTATCAGCACTTATTGCAAGCTTACCAGAGAGTGAGTTAGAAAAATTAAGCTATATTGTAGAGGGCATTAGGCTTGCTACAGCTTAGAGTGTTGATTATAACATTTAATGTACTGATACAAGCAGTTTATAAAATAAAGTATAGGGAGGTGATTAATATGGCAAAAGAATTAGGAACTAGGCGATTCTATGTAAATAAAGAAGCATACTTAAGCGGAAACAGGATAGTAAAAACTGACGATGAGATGACCGATAGAGAAAAGGAGCAGTTTAGAGCGAATTTTACAGACAATTTACTCAGGGCTTTTGGTTTTGTAAAAAAATCAGAAGTTAATAACAATAATGCAGGTTGAAAAGTTGAAAACAGTAAACGCCAAAAAATTACTAAGAGGCTTGTCCTGCAAAACAAGCCTCTGAAACAATGTCATTAAGTTAAGAAAACAAAGACAAGATCTCTATACTGAATAGTATAGGGACCTTTTTAAAATTACAAAAAAGTCTTGACAAATAAGGGCAAATGTGCGGTCTCTCTCGCTACTGACAATAATTCTAAAGTAGCGAGAGAGACCCTTGTAATTAGGTAAATTAATTGCAAGGAGGTAGTATATATGTATACATATATTGAATCTGTTACACAGTCACTTTTGAAACAAATATCTGATTTAGCAAAGAATCCTTCCCTTTTTTTGAAAAATCCTGATGTGGATTTCTCAAGAAACAGAAAAATTAATTTTAAAACTTTAGTTGGAATAACTATGAATTCCGGTGGCGGAACTATGAGTAAGTAATTATTGGATTACTTTGATTTTAATGTAAATACACCTACAGTTTCTGCCTATACTCAACAGCGTGCAAAAGTATTACCGGAAGCATTTGAGTTTCTATTTCATTCCTTTACTCAGGAAAATATAAGAAAAGATAATACTTATGAGGGGTATCAGGTTTTAGCCTGTGATGGGAGTAATCTGAGCATTGCTTCAAACCCAAATGAGCCGGAAACATTACGGAAACACAATCAGTTTGGTGATACTTCAAATCATCTGCATCTGAATGCTTTGTATGATATTTTGAACAGATTATATGTAGATGCCTTAGTTCAAACTGCCTTACAGTATCATGAACAGAGGGCTTGTATTCAAATGATGGAGCGTTCGCAACTATCAAAGGTTATTCTTGTAGCTGATAGAGGGTATGAAAATTACAATATTATGGCACACACAATAAGAAAAGGCTGGAAATTTCTGATTAGAGTAAAAGATATAAACAGTAATGGCATTGCATCCGGCTTGAATCTTCCTAACAAAGATACCTTCGATACAGATATTAATCTGACATTAACCCGCAAACAATCAAAAGCTAATAAACAGAAAGGTTATAAATTTATGCCAACGAAACAAATTTTTGATTACTTACCTATAGGCTACGATTATACTTATAACATTTCATTCCGAATTGCCAGATTTCAGGTATCTGACAATTCATATGAATTAGTGATTACAAATCTTGATCCTATGCTTTTTCCGGTAGAAAAATTAAAGGAATTATACCATTTGAGATGGGGAATTGAAACATCTTTCAGAGAACTTAAATACGCTATAGGATTGACATCTTTTTATGCAAGAAAAACTGACTTTGTAAAGCAAGAAATATATGCAAGATTGCTTCTGTACAATTACTGCGAACTGATTACAACATATGTAATTAACCAAATGGATCAAAAAACTAAAACAAAACAGGTGAACTTTACAATATCCATTTACATCTGCCGAGAATATCTTAAGCAGAAAAGGACATTAAGTTCACCTGATGTAATTAGGTTGATAGAAAAATATACTTTACCTATACGCCCAAATCGAAAAAGTATCCGTAAAGTAAAAGTACAGTCCTCGGTAAGTTTTATATACAGAGTCACCTAATTACTAAATTAATTATATATCATTTTAGGCAGATATGCAATCTGTCTTGTTTGTATACAAAAAACTAAGTATTTAGTTAATTCAAATGTAAAAGCAGAGAAAATTACATCGTTTTTAATGTTCTTTCTCTGCTTTAAGTTATTTTAAAATTTTAACTTAATGACATTGCCCATTACGGGCTTTTTATTTAGGGAAAAATTTATAAAGTTTTAATTGTATCCATAATGTAATCAGCTAATTCAGCACTTGTACAGCCATCATCGTGACCAGTAATTTGAATCTTCTTTTCTTTCTGAGTACAAATATCAAGAGCCTTGTCAAGCTTTTCTGCCTTATCACCATAACCAATGTGAGCTAAAAGCATACTAGCAGCTCTAATGATTGAACAAGGGTCAGCATACTTATCTCTGCCTTCTTCAACCATTCTAGGAGCGGAACCGTGAATAGCCTCAAACATAGCATACTTCTTACCCATATTAATAGAACCGGCAGTACCAACACCACCTTGGAATTCTGCGGCTTCGTCAGTAATAATATCACCATAAAGATTAGGAAGAACTACAACCTTAAAGCCTTGTCTTCTCTTAGGGTCAATTAACTTTGCAGTCATAATATCAATATACCAATCATCAGTTTCAATATCTGGATATTCTTTAGCGATTTCCTTAAATGTATTTAAGAACTTACCATCAGTTGTTTTAATAATATTAGCCTTAGTTACACAAGTAACTTTACCCTTATTATTCTTCTTAGCATAGTCAAAAGCAGCTCTAATTATTCTTTCTGTACCATCAGTTGTTGCAACAGTAAAATCAAATGCTAAATCGTCATCAACTTCAAAACCCTTTGAACCTAAAGTATAAGAACCCTCTGTGTTTTCTCTGTAGAACGTCCAGTCAATACCTTCTTCTGGAATTCTAACAGGTCTAACATTAGCAAAAAGGTCTAATTCCTTTCTCATAGCAACATTAGCAGATTCAATATTAACCTTGTCACCAGCTCTAGGTGTAGTTGTAGGTCCCTTTAATATAACAGGACATTCCTTTAATTCAGCTAAAACATCATCAGGAATAGCCTTGCCCGCTTTAATTCTGTTTTCAATAGTAAGACCATCAATTACCTTAAATTCTACCTTTCCTGAATTTACTTCATCAGCTAATAAAAATTCAAGAATTCTCTGAGCCTGAGCTGTAATAGCAGGACCAATACCATCACCACCACAGATACCAATCTTAATAACAGGTAACTTAGCAAAATCAATAAAATCCTTATCAGCTTTCATCTTTTCCACTCTTGCAAGCTGTTCTTCAATTAACTTACCAAATTTTTCCTTTGCTACTTCAATTTTATTCATTTTATTTTCTCCTTTATAGTAATATTATTAATTATTTGATTCATTAAGATAATTTTCCATTTCAGTATTAGCAAGTTTAGCAAGCTCCATATCACTTATTTGAGTTACTCTACCTTCTTCATATTGTTTGTCAACCCATTCCTTAATTCTAACTACAACTGGATGTTGCTTACCAATTTTCTTGTCACCTTCATATTTAAAGTAACTATTTATCCAATGAGCAATGCCAGCAAGTCCCGATGTTTTACCAACAGCAATTTTAACAGGTCGCTTTAAAAGAAGCTCTGTATTAAATATGTTATAAATTTCTTCATTCTTAAGTATACCGTCAGCGTGAATGCCTGCTCTAGTAAGGTTAAAGTTTTCTCCGACAAATGGTGTCATAGGAGGAATATCATATCCAATTTCCTTACGGTAATAGTCAGCAAGTTCAGTAATAATAGTAGTATCCATTCCGTCAAGAGTACCTCTAAGCTGAGCATATTCGAATACCATTGCTTCAAGAGGTGTGTTACCAGTTCTTTCACCTATACCAAATAAAGAAGTATTAACACCACAACAGCCATAAAGCCAAGCTGTAGTTGCATTAGTAACTGCTCTGTAAAAATCGTTATGTCCGTGCCATTCAAGTAAATGATTAGGTACACCTGCATAGTGGTGTAAACCATAAATAATACCTGATACACTTCTAGGAAGAACAGTACCTGGAGTATTAATACCATAACCCATAGTGTCACAAGCTCTTATTTTAATAGGTACACCAGTTTCTTCATAAAGTTTCATAAGTTCTGAAGCAAATGGTACAACAAATCCATAGAAGTCAGCTCTTGTAATATCCTCAAAGTGACATCTAGGTTTAATACCTGTTTCTATACATTGGCGTATAATTGAAAGATAATGCTCCATTATCTCACTACGCTTCATATTCATTTTATAGAAAATGTGATAGTCAGAACAACTAACAAGAATACCTGTTTCCTTAACACCAATAGATTTAACTAGTTCAAAGTCCTTTTTATTAGCTCTAATCCAAGTTGTAACCTCAGGAAATCTGTAGTCCATTTCAAGACATTTGTAAACAGCATCCTGATCTTTTTTAGAATAAACAAAAAATTCACTTTGTTTTATAATACCCTTAGGTCCGCCAAGCCTATGTAATTGTTTATAAATATGCTGTATTTGTTTAACAGTATATGGTTCTCTTGATTGCTGACCATCTCTAAAAGTTGTATCTGTTATCCATATTTCATCCGGCACATCCATAGGCACAATTCTATGGTTAAAAGCTATCTTAGGTACTTCATCATAGCTATACAAATTATCATATAAATTAGGCTTATCTACATCTTGTAATGGATAAACCGATTCTCGTCTTTCAATAACATTTGTCTTTGGATTAAAAATAAACACTCTGACTCCACCTCCATACTTTTAATAATAACATATTTAAAATAATTGTCAACCTTTATATTAGTTTTTTTGCATAATTTTTTTATTAAATTGCAAAAATTATTGTTTATATAAGATTTTCGTTATATATATCATAGATTTTTGAATTTATTTCATAAAATTCTTTCATTTTTATATTCCAATCATTTTTAACAACATATTCATTTGTTGTTTTTCTCTTTCATTCATATTTTCCATTAAAGCATTTATCATAGACTGCCTTTCATCTTTTGTAAATGTTATACCTTTTGGTAAAGATTGAACAAAAGCAATAATCATTGCAATCTTCTCATCTGACGATTTATTTTTCATATTTTCATTAAGACTTAAAAAGGCTTTTTTTATATTATGGTCAAGACAATCAAAGGCTTTATTTTCAAAAATATTATTATTCATTTAATTTTAGACCCTCCACTAAATCAGTTATTTCCATTACTTTAACAAATACATCAACCATTTTTTGTTTTCTTGTATCAAGTTCTGGTTTTATAGCTAACAACATTTTTTTCTTTATTCCATTATCAGGTGTTCCTGATGTAGACATTATTCTAAAATTATTTACAAGTTTATCTATTTCCATTAATTTCACCATTAAACCTATATTTCTTTGATAAGGCATATCAAGAAAGGGAATGGCATCTTTAATTTTATTTAATGCTGTAGTTCCATCCATTTTTTCTACAATTTCTGTACCTATTGCACTTGGTGGGTTATCCTCTGAATTACTTATACTATTCATATTATTAACTAGTTTCATTACAGACAATATTTTTTCT
>UQRG01000052.1 GCA_900543365.1 uncultured Eubacterium sp.
AGAGGAAGAACATTAAAAACGATGTAATTTTCTCTGCTTTTACATTGTTTTCTTAACTTAGAGACATTGCTTAAATTGGTCTTTTTTTAAATTTATTTCCTTAAAACATCTAACTTAATACCGGTTTTTAATTCGCCGCTTATTTCGGATTGAGTAAATGCCGGTATACAAACTACATCAATGCCATTAGGTGCAACAAAGCCTCTGGCAATAGCTACAGCTTTAACTGCCTGATTTACTGCTCCTGCACCTATTGTCTGTATTTCTACATTATCGTTATTTCTCAATATAGCTGCAATAGCTCCTGCCACTGATTTGGGCTGGGAATTTCCTGAAACCTTTAATATTTCCATAGCAAAAACCTCCTTTAAGGATATTGTTTCCAAAAAGGAGGTTTATATTCAATACAATACTATATTAAAATCAAATCTTCTTAAACTGATTAATAGCACTTGCAATAGCTCTAATTGAACTTTTTGCTGTATTTGAACTTATACCTACAGCAAAGTGAGGTTGTTTTTTGCAGTCAAATATCTGAACATAAGTAATAGCCTTTGACTTATTACCATAAGCAAGAGAATGCTGAGAGTAATCAGAAATTTCAAAATTAATATTAAATTCGTCCATAATAGCTTTGCAGAAAGCATCTACAATACCATTGCCAGTACCTTTAAGTGACATTTCATTACCTCTGTAATTTACTCTTGCATTAAGATTTACATGGTCGTCAGAGCTTTCTTCTGTATAATAGATTACAGATAATGGTTCTTTAATATAGTAGTTTTCCATAAAGAGATTGTAAATTTCCTCGTGTGTAAGTTCCTTATCCATATCAACAGATGCTTGAGTAACTTTTGGACCAAAGTCCTGTTGCATAATTTTAGGAATATGTAAACCATAGTGAGTTTCAAGAATATAAGCTACGCCGCCTTTACCAGACTGTGAGTTAATTCTGATAATAGGGTCATAGTTTCTGCCAACATCAAGTGGGTCAATAGGTAAGTAAGGAACTTCCCATCTGTCAGGATGTTCAATCATTTTAGCCATACCCTTTTTTATAGCATCTTGATGTGAACCAGAAAAAGCAGTATAAACTAAGTCACCAGCATAAGGATGTCTTGGATGAACATCAAGACCGGTTGATGCTTCATAAATATCAATACATTCATTAATATTGCTAAAGTCAAGTTTAGGGTCGATACCTTGTGAAAACATATTTAATGCAACAACCATAATATCAGCATTACCTGTTCTTTCACCGTTACCGAAAAGTGTACCTTCAACTCTGTCAGCACCTGCCATAATACCAAGCTCTGTTGCAGCTACAGCACAGCCTCTATCGTTATGAGGGTGAATACTAATAATTACATTTTCTCTATTTTTAAGGTTTCTGCATACATATTCAACTTGGTCTGCATATACATTAGGTGTTGCCATTTCAACTGTGTTAGGAAGATTTAATATAACCTTTTTATCAGCAGTTGGTTTCCAAACATCAAATACTGCGTCAGAAATTTCAACAGCATAATCAAGTTCTGTACCAGAAAAACTTTCTGGAGAATATTCAAATATAAATCTGTCTTTGCCGTATTCATCAGCAAGTCTGTCAACTAATTCTGCACCAGATACAGCAAGTTCTTTAATTTCTTCCTTAGACTTGTTAAATACAACATCTCTCTGCAATGTAGATGTTGAATTGTAAAGGTGAACTACTGCCTTATGTACGCCTTCAAGAGCTTCAAAAGTTTTTCTGATAATATGCTCTCGGCTTTGAGTAAGTACCTGTATTGTAACATCTTCTGGAATTAAGTTCTGTTCAATAAGTGTACGGCAGAAAGTGTATTCTGTGTCGCTGGCAGCAGGGAAACCTACTTCAATTTCTTTAAAGCCAATTTTAACAAGATATTTAAAGAAGTTAATTTTTTGATTTAAGTTCATTGGTTTTTCAAGTGCCTGATTACCATCTCTAAGGTCAACACTACACCACATAGGTGCTTTTGTTATTACCTTTGAAGGCCACTGTCTATCAGGTAAGTCAATTGGTGGAAATTGTCTGTAACGATGAAAATTCATAATTATTCTCCTCTCAAAAATATAAGTTAATATGTATTATCAATACAGAGCTGTTATAACAATAAAAAAAGCCTAAGTCTCTAAGAGACGAAGGCTGTAAATACTCCGTGGTACCACTCTAATTCATTACAATGTAATGCACTTTATCAGTTACGAGCAATAATGCTGATAACCTGCTCCTGTATCGGTGAGCATCCGTCTGCACCTACTTATAATTCAGCACAGCCACTCAAAGGCGAGTTCAGTTAAATCAGATTACTGTCTTTCACCAACCGTCAGCTCTCTAAAAATCCTCAAATAACCTACTACTCCTTATCATAGTGTTACCATATTGATATTCAAATCATATCACAGTTGAAAATATTTGTCAAGGAGTTTTTTTGAAATATTTTGTAAAACTTTTGCCATAAATAATAGTAATAAAGCTATTGAAATTTTTTCAATAATGTACTACTATTAATATATATACAAAAAAGCAACAGGAGAGAATTATGGATTTATCAATTGTTATTGTGAATTACAACACAAAGGCACTTACAGAGCAAACAGTTAATTCAGTAATAGCTACTACAAAAGGTATTGAATATGAAATAATTGTAGTTGACAATTCTTCCAATACAAGAGAATACTATGAATCTAGCAACAATAGAGTTAAGGTTCTTAGTAATGTGGATAATAAGGGTTTTGGCTATGCTTGTAACATTGGTGCTAATATTGCTATTGGCAGATATATTTTATTTCTTAATTCAGACACTATTATGCAAAATGGTACATTAAAGGGTGCTGTTGACTATATGGATAGTCATAGAGATATTGGCTGTTTAGGAATAAAAACTCTTTTGAGAGATGGCACATTTGACCACGGTTGTAAAAGGGGATTTCCAACGCCTTTTAATAGTCTTTGTTATGTTTTAAAGTTGCATAAAATTTTTCCAATGGTTAAAAAATTTGGAGGTTATACTCTAAATTATTTAAGTCAAAATGAAACTAATGAAGTTGATAGTGTAAGTGGTGCATTTATGCTTATTCCTAAAAATGTTATTGGAAAAGTTGGCCTTTTTGATGAAAGTATATTTATGTATGGTGAAGATATTGACCTTTGTTATAGAATAAAAATGGCTGGTTTTAAGGTTGTGTATTATGCTGATGTTTGGATGACTCATTTAAAAGGTCAAAGTGGCTTGCACACTAAAAGCCCTGTTGTTATTAAACACTTTCACGATGGCATCAAGAGATTTTATGATATGTATTATAGAGATAAGCATAATTTTATTGTTACTTTTTTAATGCACTCTGCAATTAATTTAAGATATGTTATAACACTTGGTTTATCAAAGATAAGAAGGTAATTTAATGAAAGTTGATATATTAATGGCAACATATAATGGTGAAAAGTATATAAGTCAGCAAATTGAAAGTATAATTAATCAAAGCTATGAAGATTGGACTTTGCGAATAAGAGATGATGCTTCAACAGATGGTACAATGGTAATTGTCAGACAATATGCCAGAAAATATCCAGAGAAAATTAAATTTTTTGAGAATAGAGAAAATTCAGGCAGTCCTAAGGCAAATTTTTTCAGCCTTATTAAGGACTCTGATGCAGATGTTATTTTTTGTTGTGACCAAGATGATATTTGGGAAAGTGATAAAATAGAAATTACACTGAAAGAGTTTGAAAATATTAATAAACCATTACTTGTTCATAGTGACTTAAGTGTAATTGATGAAAATAACAATATTGTTTGTAAATCTATGATTAAAAGACAGCATATTAATGTTAAAAGAACTGCATTAAATCAGCTTATAGTTCAAAATGTTGTAACTGGTTGTACTATGGCTATTAATAGGCAACTTGCAGACATTATTGTTGAACCTGAACTTTTAACTGTTCACGATTGGTGGATTGCTGTTACGGCATCTATTTTTGGTATAATTAAATTTATAAACAAACCTACTATCAAGTATAGAAAACACAATAACAATGCTTGTGGCCCTCAAAATATGTCAAGTCCTAAATATATTGCTAAACGAGCAATAAACAAGCCTAAAGCTAAAAAAATGCTTGATTATGGCTATGTAATGGCTGTTGAACTTTTAGAAAAGTATAAAATACCTTATGAATATAAGCCTATGCTTAAGGCTTATGGTGCTATGGGGAATAAAAATAAATTTAATAAATTAAAAACTGTCTTTAAATATAATACTTGGAAAAGTGGTGTTATAAGAAAATTAGGGCAAATATGGTTTATGTAAAGGAGTAAGAAATGCTTGTAAGAAAAATTGTAAATTATGGTAAAGATAATGGTATTAAGGCACTTACTCTTAAATTAAGGGAACGAATTAAATATAAGTGTGAAGCTAATGCTTATATGTCTAAAAATACATTAGATAAGGAAACTCTTAAATTACAAAAGCTTGAAAAATATGAAAAGCCAATTAAAATTAGTATTTGTGTGCCTGTTTACAATACTGATAAAAAAATGCTGGAGCAAATGCTTATTTCAGTTTTAAATCAAACTTATAGAAATTGGGAACTTTGTATTGCTGATGGTAGTACTAGTAACTATTCTTATATTGAGGGAATAATACGAGGTATAAATGACAAGAGAATAAAGTATCAGAAACTAAATATAAATAGAGGTATTGTAGATAATAGCAATATTGCCTGTTCTTTTGCTACTGGTGAATATATTGCACTTCTTGACCACGATGATGTTCTTGCACCTAATGCTCTTTATGAAGTTAGGAAAGCTATTGATAAAGGGGCAGATTATATTTATACTGATGAGGCAAGTTTTTCAAAAAGTATTAGTAAACCAGATATTATACATTTTAAACCAGAATTTTCAATATTTAATTTAAGAGGGAATAATTATATTTGTCATTTGTCTGTATTTAAAAAATCTCTTTTTGAAAGGGTAGGTGGCTTTAGACCTGGATTTGATGGTAGTCAAGACCACGATTTAATACTTAGGATTTGTGAAATAGCATCCAATATTTATCATATACCAAAGGTTCTTTATTATTGGAGGATACATAGCAATTCTGTTGCGTCAGATATTGGAGCAAAGCCTTATTGTATTACAACTGGTGTACTTGCTGTTGAAAGCCATTTAAATCGAATGAAAATAAGTGGAACCGTTACACCTGTTGCCAATAATGCTGCTGTTTACAGAGTTAAATATACTTGTCTTATTAAACCTGCAATTATTAACAATATTGAAAATATAAAAGGCGTTACTAATGAATATATTATAGTAGCTAAACCAGATTTAAAGTTTAAGGCTGGTGCTATAAATGAAATTTGTCAAATTCTTCAGCTTGATAATGTAGGTATGGTAGGAGGTATGGTTGTTAAAAATGGAAGAATACAACACGCTACACTTTCTGATAGAAATGGTGAAATTTACTCTGAGTATGCCGGTAATCTGGTTATAAGTGATGGTTATATGAAAAGGCTTAAATATGCCCAAGGAGCAGAATATTTGCCTTGTCAGTTCTTTGGTATTAGAAAGTCGGTTCTTGAAAATATGATGTATTTTGAAGATAACCTTTGGGACGATGATAAGGTTATAGATATGTGTAAACGAATGAAAAAGTATAATTATGATATTGTTTTTAATCCTTATGCTGTAGCTGAAAGGTAGGAATTTATGTTAGCTAATATTATTGTAGGAATTGTACTTGTTATTATGGTTTTTTTAGCAATTAAGAGCTATTTAAAACAACGAAAAAATGGTAGTTGTGGCTGTAAGTGTAATGGTTGTATAAATAGGTGCAAAGATAAGAAGTAATTTATTTTCAATAAAAAGAGATATTTTAAAATCTGACTGTCCCAATTTGTATAGACAGCACAAAAAGAGTGCCTGTGGTAAAAAAACACCTCCTATGATTTTTATTATACCATAGGAGGTTATTTTTCTATTGTCTGTTTTTACTGGTTCTGTTCAAAATTAGAACACTCTCTTTTTATTTGATTATTTTTCAATAATATCTAAAATTCCCCTAATATCTCTTATTACATAATCTGCACCGGCATTTTTAAATTTTGTAGTAACTTTATCACATATATTGTTTTGTTCTTCAATAGATAGAGAATCAAATTCTTTTTTACTTAAAGCCATAAGTGAACTGCCTTCAATAACACCTACAGTTGTTAAACCTGCATTTAAGCCTTCTTTTATGTCTGAAATTGTGTCACCGACTTTAATAGCATTTTTTACACTTGAAATACGAAGATACTCTAAATTTTTAAATATCATATATGGATAAGGTCTGCCAAAATTTTCAGTATCAGTAGGACTGAAATATACATCTGGAGCATAGCCAAAATCCTTTGCTTTTGGAGCTACAATATTCATCATTTCGTCAGTATATCCAGTTGTAGAACCAATTTTAATACCTAAATTTCTTAACTTTTCTACTGTTTCTAATACATAAGGCTTAGGTTCTGCATAATTTTTAAGAATTTCCATAATGCCTTTTTCACTTTCTTCATATACAGCGTCAACATCGGCATTAGTCCATTTTCTTTTATGTATTTCTTCCCACAATGATGATATTCTATCTTCTTTCATCATTGTTTCAATGTGGTCGTGCTTGAGCATTCCCATAGGAGCTCTAACCTCATCAATAGTAGGTTCAATACCAAATTTTTTGAAGGCTTCAATAAATGCCTTAACAGGTGCAAAACAACCATAGTCAACTGTTGTTCCAGCCCAATCAAAAATAACACACTCAGTTTTCATATTAATTCTCCTTTAAAAAATTGCTAATAATAGTACAAAGTTTTTCAATATCTTCAGTGTAAATTTCTCCAATATTACCTATTCTAAAAGTATTGGCATCTGTTACCTTACCAGGATAAATAGCATAACCTCTTTCCTTTATATAAGAATACATATCATTAAATGTAAAGTTTGCGTTATCAGGGAAAAGGAATGTTGTAATAATAGGTCCTTGTACACTGTGGTCTATGTATGTTTCAAATCCCATTTCTGCCATTTTGGCTATTAAAAGTTTGTTATTGTCAGAATATCTTTTGTTTCTGGCATTAATGCCCCCTTCTTTTTTCATTTCGTCAATAGCTTTTGAAAAGGCTATTACAGTATGAGTTGGTGAAGTAAATCTCCACTTTCCATCTATTTCCATAGTCTTGTATTGGTCATATAAGTCAAGTGAAAGGCTTCTTGCAACACCTTTAGATTCTTCAATTAATTTTCTTTTGCCAATTATAAATGAAAATCCAGGAACACCTTGTATACACTTGTTAGCACTGCTTATAATAAAGTCAATACCTAATTCCTCAACTGGAATATCTACGCCACCGAAACTACTCATTGCATCAACAATAAATATCTTGTTTTTTGATTTGGCAACATTTGCAATAGAGGCAATGTCGTTTAAAATTCCGGAAGTTGTTTCGCTGTGTACCATTGAAATATGAGTAATGCCTGGATTTTGGTCAATAATTTCAGCTACTTTGGTACTGTCTGGAATTTTGTCATAGTCTTGAACATACATAATGTAGTTAATTTTATTATGCTCTGCGATGTCAGCCATTCTTTTGCCATAAGCACCGTTAGCAATAATAAGAAGTCTGTCAGTATCCTTTATTACACTTGATAAAACACTTTCAACACCAAAAGTACCACTACCTTGCATAAGTACACAAGCATAGTTTTTACTGTCAGTATGGGCTAAATTTAAAAGTTCTGATTGAATTTTTTTGGTAATTTTTTTATAGTCATCATCCCAAGTACAATGGTCAAAAAGCATTTCTTTTTTTACAGTATCAGTTGTTGTTAATGGACCTGGTGTAAGTAATTTATAGTTATTCATAATTAGTTTTCTCCTTTACATTTGTTTGATAATTTTTTATGTTTGTCAAGTAAGTCTACAGTAAGTTTTTCACCAAAAACTTTAGTGTTGTTGGACATATCACTTGAAGTTTCGCCTTCATAAAGTGGCATTGGATAAGATTTAATAATTTCACTTCTGCCTTTGTTTATAATACAATCTGCCATTTGGCTTGCAAGAGGATTTTCATTGCCATCTTTATTTATAAGTGCAAGAGATTCTGTAAGAACATAGTTTCCTTCTGTAGGGTCAATATAGTCTATAGGTAAACCATTGTTTTTATCAGCAATAGCTTGATGTCTTAATCCAAAACCAATAGCAACTTCACCAGCTCTAACTTTTTTAAGAGGACCAGAACCTGAACTTTCAAGGTGAGGACCTGCATTTTCATATATTTTTTTAAGAATTTCTTGAGTTTCAGCTTCACCATATGATGAAATAAGGGCTTGTATCATAAGCCAAGCAGTTGATGAACCTTCAATATCTGTTACAGAAATATAGCCCTTGTATTCTGGGTTAGCAAGGTCTTTTATTGACTTAGGATAAGGTAAATTGTTTTCTTTCATCATATCAGTATTAATAATTAATGCACCTTCTTGAGCAGTAATAGGTGTATAGTAAGAAGGGTATTTATCTAAAGTTTTATGAGGAAAGCTTAAATCAAGAAACATATTATTTTTTTCTTGAGCACTGTCAATATAAAATGAACTCATTGTTATTAAATCTGCTTCAATATTTTTGCCTTCAGTCATAAGTTTGCCACCTAATTCAGATGTACCTAAAGTTTGAAAAAGATACTTGCCTTCATAACCGTTAGAGTCAAGGACAGTTTTCATAGCTGTTACAGCTTCATCATCAGCATTTGAGTATATTACAACTTGGTCTTTGCTGTTACTACAGCCGGCAAGACCTAAACTTGTGGCAAAAATAGCTGTTGCTGTTAATACAGTGCCGATGTTGTAAATTATTTTTTTCATTGTAATTTTCTCCTTTTATAATTAATATAAATTTTTATAAT
>UQRG01000053.1 GCA_900543365.1 uncultured Eubacterium sp.
ATCCAGCCTCCAACAGCACCAACGACAACTGGAAGTATTAATATTGTACCAACAAGAAAAAGAAATGTTCTTGTAAAAGATATAATGGCTGATACTTTACCATTCGACAAAGCTGTAAACCAAGCAGAGGCAAATATATTAATACCCATAAATAATAAAGCAAAAGAATATCTTCTAAATCCATATAATGAAATATCATAAACATTATTTTTATAGGGAGTAAATATCAGCAAAATATTATCTATAAAAATATGAGAACAGACAAAACCTAATAATCCACAAATAACCACAATAAATAAACTGCTTTTAAATATTCTCTTTAATTGATTAATATTTCTTTGACCATATTTAAAGCTAACAATTGGTGCAATACCATTAGAATATCCAAAAAATATTGCTGTAAACACAAATTCAAGATACAAAACAATAGTAATTGATGCTACACCGTCTTCCCCATAAAATTTAAGAAAAATATAGTTAAAAAGGAAAGTTGTAATAGCATTTGCTAAGTTAGTAACCATTTCTGACGAACCATTTGTACAGGCAGAAATTAACAACTTTTCCTCTGCCTTTGGCTTAACAAAATACAAGTGTTTCTTTCTAAAAAAAGCAAAATAAACTAAACCTACTACAGCAGAAACAGAATAACCAATACCAGTAGCAACAGCAGCACCAGCAATTCCCATATTAAAACAAACAATAAATAAATAATCTAACACAATATTCGCCACGCCTGAAGCAACCGTCACTATTAAGCCAATAGTAGGCTTACCTGCTGTAACAAAAAAAATTTGAAAAGCAGTTTGTAGTAAAAAGCAAGGTGCAAAAATAAACAAAATACTTAAGTAAAGTTTGCAAAGCTCTAATTGTTGTTCAGTAGCTCCAAAAGCTTTAACAATATTGCTCAAAAATAAATTTCCTAATATAGCTATAAAAATACCTATTAAAAATTCTATCATTACAAGATAAGAAAAATTTTCCCTCGCTTGTTCATTTTTATCCTCACCCATTCTTTTTGCAATAATTGCATTTCCACCTGTAGCAATCATTATACCTATTGCCATTTCAATACTAATAGCAGGATATACCATATTAACAGCAGACAAAGCAGTAGTTCCTACATATCGTGAAACAAAAGCACCATCAACAATAGTGTACAAAGATAAAAATACCATCATTATCATATTAGGTAAAGCAAAAATTAACAAAGATATAAGTGAATAGTTTTTTCCAAGTGAGTTATTCATTTTCCGCCTCCTCTTTAAGAGCCTTGTAAAAGGCAATATTTGATTTTACCAGTTGCAAACACATATTTTCTCCTATTTTTTTCATTGCTTCAATTTCAACTTTATGCACCTTATTCATAACTTCTTCCAAATATATTTCACCTATAGGTGTAAGGGTAATTAACTTTTCTTTTTTATTTCCTTCTTCTGTTTTTAAAATAACATATTTATTTTTAACAAAATCAAGTAATATACTATGAACAGTTGATTTTGATAACTGGAGAATTTGACAAATATGTTTTTGTGTACATTTTCTATATTCTTCAATCACATATAATACCATTAGTCCATTATAGCTTAATCCACATTTTTTAGCCAAAACACTATAAACGGAAACTATACCATCAACTGCATAATTCATCATACGGATTTGCTCTTTAATCTTTTCATTCATTTCAAACACCTTCAAAATAGTTCACCTTCTCACCATTTTAATATAGTACGAATTCGTACTATTGTCAACAGATAATTTATTTTTTATAAAAGTTATATTGAAATTTTACAAAAAAAGTGGGATACTATATTTATTAAGAAATAACGAGGTAAATTATGGATAAAAAATACAATATTAACGACTTAAAAAATGTAATGAAAAAACTTTTAAGTGAAAACGGTTGCCCTTGGGATAAAGCACAGACACATCAAAGCCTAAAAAAATACTTTATTGAAGAAACATACGAGGTTATTGATGCCATTAATAACAATGATAAAGATAATTTGTGTGAAGAATTGGGCGATGTTTTATTTCAAGTAATTTTTCACAGTGAATTAGCTGAAAAAAAAAATCTATTTTTATTTGACGATGTTGTAGATGGTATTACAAAAAAAATGATAAATAGGCATCCCCATATATTTTCAGATAATAAAATTTCATCTATATCTGATATAAATTTAAAATGGGATAGCATAAAAAAGCAGGAAAAAGGATATAAAAGTAATGTGGAAATAATTAAAAGTGTTCCCAAATCCTTACCTGCACTAATGAGAAGTGAAAAAATAATATCTAAAGCACAAAAAACCAAACTAGATAACATTAATTTAAGTGAATTAATAAAAGAAAATAACAAATTATCAGCATCATTAGAAAACATAAATTCTTTGGATAATATGGAAAAAATGTCATTTATTGGTAAATTTATACTGAATTTATCAAAAATTTCATATTTTTTACAAATAAATGCTGAATTTTCCTTGACAAATGCATTAGAAATGTATATAAATAATCTTGAGACCATTGAAAAGGCTAATGTAACCGCTGGAGGAATTGATGAGGATACAAGTTCCGAGGGGACAATAGCAGATTAAAATATAAGGAGGATTTTTTCAATGAACAAATCAGAATTAGCAACAAAGATGGCTGAAAAGTCAGGTTTAAAGAAAGCAGATGCTGAAAAGGCTTTAAAGGCTTTCATTGACACTGTAACTGAAGAGTTAGTAAATGGTGGCGATGTTAGATTAGTTGGTTTTGGTACTTTTGATGTTAAAGAAAGAGAAGCTCGTACAGGTGTAAACCCAAGAACTGGCGAAAAGATGGATATTGCTGCTTCTAAAGCTCCTAGATTTAAGGTTGGTAAAGCTTTTAAGGATGCTGTAAACCAGTAATAATACTTAATTGATTAATAAAAAGGTGTGGAATATGCCACACCTTTTTATATTTTTGGAGGGTATATAATGAGATTAGACAAATATTTAAAGGTTAGTAGAATAATAAAGAGAAGAACTGTTGCTAATGAGGCTTGTGATGCTGGCAGAGTAGAAGTAAATGGAAAAGTTGCAAAGGCCGGACTTGATATTAAAGTTGGAGATATTATTGAAATTTCATTTGGCACAAACAAGTCTAAGTACGAAGTATTGTCAACACAAGAGATTGTTAGGAAAGAAAATGCTCAAGAAATGTATAAGTCACTTTAATGAAACATATAAATAGCTATATATTTAACAAGTCAGGAGGTCATAATTTTGGAAAATACAAATCATTCCATTACTATTGACAACAGAGAAAAATTTAATGCCTCTGGCATTATAGACATACTAAGTTTTGATGAAGAAACAATAGTAGCCCAGACTAATAATGGCATACTCATAATAAGAGGTAGTAATCTCCACATATCAAGCCTTAATCTTGATAAAGGAATCTTGACTGCTGATGGCAATATATCCGGCATAAATTATGACAACGAATCTACTTCAAAAGGTGGATTATTAGGTCGATTATTTAGATGATATTATCATTTACATATCAATGCAAGTTATTTATGCTAACAATAGTACTGGGACTATTGTTAGCATTTTTATACCATATTTTTTATATACTTTCAAAGACAACTAAACTTAACAAAATAATAAAAGGCATATTTGATATTATTTATTGGTCACTATTTGCCTTAATACTATTTCTTGTTATGCTGAAATTTAATAGTGGCGAAGTAAGACCCTTTGCAATTTTAGGTTCAATTCTAGGTATGATTATTTACTATGCAGCTATAAAGAATATAATGGACACACTAATATTTTATATTTTTAAATACATTAAGATAATATTTTTGTTACTATTAACTATAATTTCTACCCCATTTAAACTAGTTTTATATCCATTTTTTAAAATTTACAACACTATTGCATTTTTTTTGAAAAAACACTTGAAAAAATATGTAAAATATGAGAAAATTAACTTGTATAAAAATATAAAGAAATTTACGGGAGTGACAGGCTTGACTGCTGCATTTAAGAAAAGAAAAAGGAAATTTAATATTTTGTGGGCATTAGTTATGATTATAACAATATGTATATTTGCTGTTGCCCTCTGTTATCAATATATAGCCCATATTCAATTAGATACAGCTAAACAAGAAATTGATGTTCAAATTGCTGAGGCTAAGGCAGAAAGTGCTGCTCTTACAAAACAATACGAAAATCAGGATAGTCCCGAATTTATAGAAAAAGTAGCTCGTGAAAAGCTTAATATGGTTTATCCTTCTGAACTTGTTTATATTAATGCTAATTCAGAAGAAGGCAAAAAGCTCCTTAATTCAATAAGACGAGCAAGCTCTAAAACTACAGATGATAATAATAACCAATCTGAATCAAGTAATCGAGTAGAATAATCAAATATTTTCACCAAAGCAACTATTGTTATAGTTGCTTTTTTTATTTATTTTTGTTATAATTGAGGTGTATATCAAAATATTTTTTGAAACAATTAACTATGATTAAAATTTAATGAGGTGAAATTTATGGCATTTGGTATGAGAGCACACGATTTAGGTGGAAAGCAAACTTTCAATCAGCTTATTGATAAGCTTACTGAACATAAAATTGATACAATTCAGCTTGCATTTAAAAAGTCAATTATGGATATTGATTTTACAACTGGTCATTACAACCCAGGTTTAGGTCGCTTTATTAGCAAAAGACTTGCTGATAACAATATTCATGTAGCCGTTTTAGGTTGTTATATTAACCCAACTAATCCTGACGAATCTAAGAGAAAAGCTGAAGTTGCAAGATTTATTGAGCATTTAAAGTATGCAAAGGCTATTGGTGCTGATATGGTTGGTACTGAAACTGGCAGACTTGACGAGGACTTTAACATTGTTCCGGGTACTTACACTGAAACCTGCTACCAAAGACTTTTAAAATCAATGAGAGAAATTGTTGATGCAGCAGAAAAGCTTGGTGTTATTGTAGGTGTTGAAGGTGTTGCCACACATACTCTTTATTCACCGGAAATGATGCAGAGATTTTTAGATGATATTAACTCTCCAAATGTAGAAGTTATACTTGACCCAGTAAACCTTCTTGACAGAAACAATTACCAAAATCAAGAAGCTGTTATTGCAAAGGCATTTAAATATTATGGTGACAGAATTTCTGTAATGCACATTAAGGACTTTAAGCTTGATGAAAATGGTGATGTAGCTTTTGAACAGGTAGGCGAAGGTTTATTTAATTATACTCCATTGTTTAAAGAATTAAAGGCATCTAAGCCACATATTACAATGCTTATTGAAAACTCAAACGGTGGCAGATACCACAGTGACTGTGAATATTTACAGAAAATCTATGACGAAGCTTAATTCTGACTTTTACAAAAGAGATGCTTTAATTATTGCAAGAGAGCTTATTGGTAAATACCTTGTAAGAGAAATTGATGGTCACAAACTTGTAGGTATGATAACAGAAACAGAAGCCTATAAATCAATGGATAAGGCTTGTCACGCTTATAACTACAATTTAACTAAAAGAACATCAACTATGTTTAAAGCTGGTGGTGTTGCTTATATATACTTTACTTATGGTATGTACCATTGCTTTAATGTTGTGACAGATATTGAGGGAGAACCTTCCGCTGTACTTATAAGAGGTATTAAACCTATTTCAGATATTGAGTATATGTCTAAATTAAGATACAACAAATCTTTAGATGAGCTTAATAAATATCAGTTAAAAAACTTTACAAACGGACCAGGTAAACTATGTATGGCTTATTCCCTTACAAGAGAACTTGACGGTGAAGATTTAACAGGTAACAAACTCTATATTACCAAAGGCGAGAATATAGAACACATTAATTCAAGCAAAAGAATTGGCATAGATTATGCAGAAGAAGCTAAAGATTATCTTTGGAGATTTTATGTATGAATCAAATTACAGATTACAAGAAATATAAAAAAATAGCTATTATGGGTGGCACATTTAACCCTATTCACAATGGACATCTTGTTGCTGCTGAATCAGTAAGGCAGCAATTAGGTGTTGATAGAGTAATTTTTATACCTACAGGAAGACCTCCACACAAAAACAGTAACCCTATGTTTAACGAGCATAGGTATCTTATGACTGTGTTGGCTACTGTTACTAACCCTCATTTTGAAGTATCTCGTATAGAAATTGATAGAATAGGCTTAACTTACACAATTGATACAATAACAGAACTTAAAACTCGATGTAATCCTGATTGTAAAATATATTTTATAACTGGTGCAGATGCTATTGAAGAAATACTTAAATGGAAAAACTCAGAAAAACTTTTATCTATGTGCGAATTTATAGCAGTTACAAGACCAGGGTATAACAAAGATGAACTCTTAAAAACAGTTAATCATCTTAAAGATAATTATAAAGGCAAAATTACATTTTTGGAAATACCTGCCCTTTCTATATCTTCAACCGATATTAGACATAGAGTATTAGCAGGTCAAACAATTAAGTATCTTGTACCATCAACTGTAGAGGAATATATAATCAAGTTTGGACTATATAGTGCAGATGAAGTTGAATCTACAGAAATAGATATGATAAATGCAAAACTTCACTCTGTACTTACACCAAAAAGGTACAAACATACACAAGGCGTTGCACAAGAATCTTTACAATTAGCTAAAAGATACGGTGTTGACCCAGACAAAGCATATTTGGCAGGACTTTTACACGATTGTGCTAAGTGCTATACTGACGAAGAAAAGTTACTATTATGCGAAAAATACAATCTGGTTTTAGATAATATTTTAAAGAGCCAACCTGACCTTACTCATAGCTTTTTGGGTGCAAAAATTGCAGAGGCAGAATATGGAATAACCGATAATGACATTCTTGATGCTATTGCATACCACACAACTGGCAGACCTAATATGTCTATGCTAGAAAAAATAGTGTTTATTGCTGATTATATTGAACCTAACAGAGAATATTTTGAGGGACTTGATAAAGTTAGGGAACTTGCATATCAAGATATTAATAAGGCAATAATATATTCTCTTGAAAACACAATAAAATATAATAAAAAGAAAAATAGAATTATACATCCTTTAGGTGTTGCAGCCTTGGAGTATATCAAGGAGGAAAAAAATGAGTAACAAAAATTCCCTTGAAGGGGCTAAACTTGCTTATTTAGCATTAGATGATAAGCTTGCTGAAGACATAAGAGTTCTTGACATAAGCAAAATATCTACATTATGTGACTACTTCGTTATAGCCAGTGGTTCAAATTCAAATCAGCTTAAGGCTATGGCTGATGCTGTAGACGAAAAGCTTTATAAAGCAGGCTTTGTATTAAAGCATACTGAAGGCATACAAACTCACAATAGAAATTGGGTCTTAATGGACTTTGGAGATATTGTTGTTCACCTTTTCCACAAAGATGATAGAGAATTTTATTCTCTTGAAAGAATTTGGGGAGATGCAAGAGAGTTAACTGTTGATGAATTAACAGCAACTCAAGATTAATGCAGGAGGGCACAAAAGTGGAAAGCAAAAAAAGCAAAGAAGAATACACTTTAGACTTGACCCTTATATTTCAAGAACTTATGAAATATGTATGGCTTATAGTTGCAGTTGTTCTTATTTTTGGTATTATTGGTTTTACATTTACAAAAGTGTGTATGCCTCTTGAGTACACTACATCTACTTGTTTATATGTTAAGAGTAATGAAAAAAGCTCTGTCATAAGTAGTGCAAGTTTATCAGAAATTGACGCATCTAAGAGCCTTGCCGAAACTTACATAGTTATTTTATCAAATGATGCTGTAATGGATGTAGTTGCTGAAAAACTTACAAGTATTTGTACTCCTGAAGAACTTAACACTTATTTTTCTACAACAGTTAATGACCAGGGTACAACAGTAATTGAACCTAAGAGTATACTTAACTATGTATCCTTTAGCACAGTAAATGAAACTGAAGTTATACAGATTTCAGCTACTACTCCTAGTCCTACTATATCAGCAGAAATATGTAGAATAATTGCTGATACTGCACCTTCTGTTATTAACAGAGTCGTTGGTACTGGTTTTGTTGAAACTGTAAATCAAGCAAAAGTTCCTTTATCACCATCAGGTCCTAATGCTACAAAAAATAGTATTATTTTAGCATTCTTAGGCTTAATATTAGTTTCTGCTATTATTATTTTAAGATATATGCTTAATAGAACTATTAACAGTGGTGATGAATTTAGAACAAAGTGTAAAATTCCTGTATTATCAGAAATACCTAAGTATCATATTTCAGGTGGTACTTCACATAGCAAAAAAAGCTTTTTACATAAATATGTTACCTCATTAAGAAGAAAAGATGCTCAGGCAAGAACTAAAATGGGTACAATTTTAACAGATAAGGTGCAATTCTCTGTTACAGAAGCCTATAATATGCTTAGAACTAATCTTAACTTTACATTGTCTACTCACGATAGTAACGCTTTTGTTATTTCCAGTCCACTTTCTGGTGACGGTAAATCAACAACTGCTGCAAATATTGCTATTACAATAGCCCAAACTAAGGCTAAGGTTCTTCTTGTAGACTGTGACTTAAGACGACCATCTCAGCATAAAATGTTTGAAGTATCAAACGAAAATGGTCTTTCTTCAATATTAACCGGTAACAGTCTTGAAAATAATATTAATAAAGGTGTATACGAAAACCTTGACCTTATTACATCAGGTCCTATGCCACCAAACCCATCAGAACTTTTAGGCTCAAACAATATGAAAAAGTTCCTTGACGAGGTTGGAGAGTTATATGATTA
>UQRG01000054.1 GCA_900543365.1 uncultured Eubacterium sp.
ATGTGCCTATGAATGCAATAGAAAAATATATTTTTAATAATAAAAAAATTTTTAAAAAACTACCTAATAAATCAAAATATAGACCTATTAGTCTTATATTATCTATTATTTTAGTTGTACTTATATTTTCTGGTGTTATAAATACAGTTGTACCTCAGCTTATTAATACTTTTCATAGTATAGCTAATAGTATTTATTCATTTTTACCTAAAGCTGTAAATTTCTTTTCAACAGTTGTAAAAAGTGAAGATGCAGCAGAATATATTGACAAATTAAAAAATATGGATTGGCAAACTGTAGCTAATTATACAGGAAACTTTTTAAAAGGTGGAGGAAGTTTTTTAAATTCAACTATTGGTGTTGTTACAACTATATTTAGTACAACTGTAAATATATTGATTGGTATAATATTTGCAGTATATATACTTTTACAAAAGGAAAAACTTTCTGTACAAGCTGTAAAGATAATGTTTGCAATATTGCCTAAAAAATTTGCTGAAAGTTCTTTATCTGTAGCAAAACTTAGTTATAGGACTTTTTCATCTTTTGTAACTGGTCAGTGTCTTGAGGCTTGTATATTAGGAACAATGTTCTTTGTTGTATTAGGTATTATTAGATTGCCTTATAGTCTTTTAATAGGTGTTTTGATTGCATTTACGGCTCTTATACCTATTGTTGGGGCTTTTATAGGTTGTGTTATATCTGCACTTCTTATATTTATGATAAGTCCTATACAAGCACTTATATTTGTTATTGTTTTTCTTATTCTTCAACAGATTGAGGGAAATTTAATATATCCTCACGTTGTAGGTAATTCAGTTGGTTTACCTTCAATTTGGGTACTTGTTGCTGTTACTATTGGTGGCAATATGTTTGGTATTGTTGGTATGCTTGTGTTTATTCCGTTGTCATCAGTTCTTTATACATTGTTTAGGGGCTGGGTTCATAAGCAACTTGATTTTAATAATATCGATATAAATAAATATTTTTAGTGTCTTTTCATTGTTATTTTTATATATAGTAACAAAGGCGAAAGTTATATTTACAGCTTTCGTCTTTTTTTATTATAAAATATTAGAAAATATGTTCTATATATTGACAAACAAATGTTCTAATGATATTATATTAGTAGGTAAAAAATAGCATAATCTGATTTGAGGTGATAAATATTGACAGAAAAAGAAAAAACTAAACTTAAAAATTTGCTTAATGCTTGGGGAAGTTATAAATATATAATAACAGTAGAGAAAAGAGAACTTGAAGATATAAAACTTATGTATAAATCTATGAAGGATTTTCAAACAGACTGTATTGACTCTATGGCTAATGAAAATAAAATAAATAAGTCTTTAAAAGATTCATTTGAAAAAAATATAAAACTTTGTCAAGGGAGGCTTGAAAAACTAAACAATCTTATTAAAACAAATATGGAAAGTAAACAAAAAATTGATGACATTGTTGATTCATTATCACATACAGAACAATATATATTAAAAGCTCGTTATGTTAAAAACATTTCTTGGGAACTTATGCCATTAAATCTACCCTTTGAAATGTGTAAAAGAAATATACAAAGATGGCACGATAAAGCTATTGAAAAAATTTACATTGAATTAAAAAATAGAGGAGAGCTGTAATATTATGTAAAAAAATAATATTTATTGTTGTCATAATAATTAAAAATAAAAATACAATGTATTTAGTGTACAAAAATTGGTACTTTGTTTTTAATAATGTTGTTAAAGATTACTTTTTTGTTACCTTTTTGTGAATAATTACCTATTTAACTTAGTTTTTTAGTGTTATTTTACTTCAATATGTGGTTAAATTTATAGTTTGTGAACAAAAAATATTTTTTGAGGGCGAATTGCATAAAAATAAAATTGTTTATTTGTGTAAATGTAATATAGAGAGTTTAAAAAAAATAGTTTATTATTAATATTAAGTTTAAAAGAGCAATCATTAGCTCTTAATAAGGAGGATATTAATAATGGCAGAATTAAAGTTAAAGAATATAGTCAAAAAGTATCCTAATGGCTTTGTAGCTGTTAAGAACTTTAATCTTGATATAGAAGATAAAGAATTTATTATTTTTGTTGGTCCATCTGGTTGTGGTAAATCTACTACATTAAGAATGATTGCTGGGCTTGAAGATATTTCAAGTGGTGAATTATGGATTGGTGACAAGCTTTGTAATACTGTTGACCCTAAGAACAGAGATATTGCAATGGTTTTCCAAAATTATGCTCTTTATCCTCATATGACTGTTTATGATAATATGGCATTTGCTCTTAAGTTAAGAAAAGTTCCAAAGGCTGAAATTGATAAGAAAGTTAGAGAGGCTGCTAAGGTTCTTGACCTTGAGCATTTACTTGATAGAAAACCTAAGGCTCTTTCAGGTGGTCAGCGTCAGAGAGTTGCTATGGGTCGTGCTATTGTTCGTTCTCCAAAGGTATTTCTTATGGACGAACCTCTTTCAAATCTTGATGCTAAGTTAAGAGTACAGATGAGAAGTGAGATTTCTAAACTTCATCAGAGATTACAGACTACTTTTATTTATGTAACTCACGACCAGACTGAAGCTATGACTCTTGGTACTCGTATTGTAGTTTTAAAAGATGGTGTTATTCAGCAGGTTGATACTCCTCAGAATCTTTATAATAAGCCTAACAACTTGTTTGTAGCAGGTTTCATTGGTTCTCCTCAGATGAACTTTATTGATGCTGAAGTTGTTAAAAACGGTTCTGAAGTTGATATTCAGTTTGGCGAGTATTCATTTAAGCTTCCTGAAAATAAGACTAAGGCTTTAATTGACGGTGGTTATGTAGGTAAGGAAGTAATTATCGGTATTAGACCTGAGGATATTCACGATGAGGATATTTTCTTAAGTACATCTAACGAAAGTGTTGTTGACGCAGAGGTTGAAATTACTGAATTACTTGGTGCAGAAATTAATTTGTTCCTTTCTATTGGTGGTAACAATATTACAGCTAGAGTAAATTCAAGAAGTACAGCTAAGGTTGGCGACAATATTAAGGTAGCTTTTGATGTAAATAAGATTCATGTTTTTGATAAAGATACTGAATTAACTATTTGTAATTAGTTATTAAGACACTCACATATGTGGGTGTCTTTTAAAATTAATACACCAAAATGTAACTGCATTTTGGTGTATTAAACTATAAAGTATCTATAATCAAATATCTTTGTCCTCCATCACACCTTAACAAAATCAAATTATCATTAGCCTCAAGAGAATCGTAATTTATTCTTTTAGGTACAATAAGCATATTTTTGGGAATAACAAGTTTTTGTTCAGTTTCAATTTCAAAGCTTTCATTAACTTTGCCAATAACTACAGAAACGGGCTTATCTTGTTCAATAGTAGCTTTTGCTATTTTTTTAATTATATTACCTATTTCATTCATTTAAAATACCTCCTCTAACATCAAGTTCCATTGTGTGTTCGTTGTCGCTAAATTTGTTCAAACAGCTATAAACTTCCATTTCTTCATTTATAATAAAATCACCAATGTCTAGATTTATATGTACACTTGAACCAGCTCTAATATATAAATTACCAAATGTATTAATGATTAACTTTCTATTTTTAGTTTTGTTAAAATCAAGTATAGCTTTTGCTGTAGCATTACCGTCAGTATTTTCGTCAATATGTTGATAATATTGTAAAATACCCCATTCTTTTATTTTAGCTGGGTCAGATGATTGATATTCATTTCTTATGTGAGTATATTTAGTATCTTTTTTGTGTAATAATTTAACTTTATTATACACTCCTGTATCAATAGTTGTTTTGTAGTCAAAATCAATAGCAGTTTCTTTATTAATAAGCAAATTGGTTTTTAAATTTTCGCACTTATTTAATACAATTTTACCAAAGTCATCATATAAAACATAATTTTTTTTAGTATGCAGTTCTGTTAAATTAATTGCTGTATATATAATGTCAAATAATGTAGTATTATCTTCTATTCTTTCTGGCAAAATATAGCCAGTATCTGTTATTACACCGGTTTTAAGGTTATAGTCGTCACATATCATTTTTATTACTTCACTAGCTTTTTTGTTTGAATAGGTATATGTATCTTTATTTTTTAAATACCTTAATTGGTCATAGCAAGTAACAGATATTATACCATCTTTTGTTCTTTTTTTAGTGAAAACATATCCATAAAACATATTTTTGCCATTAACTCTTAGTATTACAGCATTACCTTCTTTAAAATCTATTGAACCATCTTTTAAGACCTTAAATTTAAGTTCACCCATACTCCATTTTTCTGTGTATAGTGTAATATTATCTGCTAAAGTTGGCATAAATACACCTTTAACACCGTCAATTAATAATTCAATCATATTAGTGTCTCCTTTCATTTTTTAATCAAAACTAAAGCCACCACCTCTTATAATTTCTTCCATACCATATCTCATAGCGTCCATAAGATGATTAAATTTGTCACAAGGAATATTAGTTCTTTTTCCAAATTTATCAATTTCCCAACTATAATTGCTTATTTCTTTTAAAAAGCCGATACATTTAGGTGAAATTATTATTTCGTAGTTTTGTATAAAGTCAATACCATTATTTATGCTGTCTTTACCTTTTCTGCAAGCTCTTATGTGTTGCAGACCTAATAGTCGTAGTCTGTCTATACTCTTTGGTTCAGAACAATCTGCTCGTATTCTTTCTTTTTTGTAACCTTTTTTTACAATTTCATTATATATATCCTCATTATTCATTCCTTTTTTATATATTTCATCATAAACATATAATTTTTTATTTTCAATATCGCATAAACCACAGAAAAGAGCAGTTTCATCATTTGTGTATCCAAAATCAAGTCCAAAAACAGCAATTACTTTATTGTTTTTTATTATACTTTCTTTATTAAAATTAAGCTCATTCCAATTTTCATACACAAGACCTTCTGTAATGCCCCAATTACCTAAACCTGCAACTTGGTATCTTCTCGGGTTGGTGTTTTTCATTCTTTCAAATACTGCCAAGTCAGAACTGTCAAGCCATTCGTTGCACATATAGTTTGTTGTTTTTGCCATTATATCATTATCTGTAACATCAAAAAAACGGCTTTTTATCCAATGTCTTTCGTTCCAAGGATTTAATGTAATTGTTATTTGTTTAAATAAATTTTCAGGTACACTACCTCTTATACTTTCATCAAGCATATTAAAGTCGTTTTCATCATTTATTTCATAGGCTTCTTCAAGCCACATCCAGCACAAACAACCTGTATCAACTGTTATTGATGTAATTTTTAAAGGGTCATCAAGACCTCTAAAATATATTCTTTGCCCGGTAACATTGTATGTTATTTCAAGGGGGCTTGTTTTACAAGTAAAGTATTTTTCTAAATCAAGTCTTTTTATTGCCCAACAAAGCTCGGTATAACAGCTATCTTTTAGTGTATTGTAAACTTTTCTTACAACAAGTAGATTGGCTTCTGGATATTCCAGAAGCCGTACAATAAAATTAAGAGCTGTTGTTTTACTTTTTTTACTGGCTCCCGAGCCTTTGCATACTCTGTATCTGCCTTTGAAATTCCAAAAGTCATTGTAGCCTTGTCCCACAACTTCACTCATTGTGTGTACAATAGGCTTATTTTTTTCTTTCTCTTTTATATTTTCTTTTATTTTTTTAACAATTTCTTCGTATGTTATATTAATCACTTCCTTTTTTTATTTCTATTGCAGCAATTGTAAAGGCTCGTTCTTTTTGATTCATATTTAGTATTAGAGAGGGAGGCCAATGAAAGTTGTGTATACAGTAACAAGCAAGGTTACTGTATAGGTCACCCTCTCTTATTAATTTTTTGCTTTTTCAATATCCTCTCGTAATGAATTAAAGCCGTTTTTTTCTTGTACAAGTCTTGCAAGGTCAGAATATTCACCTGGTATATTTACTATGGCTTTTAAAAGACTTTCTGGAGTTTTGCAATTGTAGCTGTCTTGTAATGTGGCATCATAAAGATTAGGATAAATTACAGATGCAGTTATAAGTTTTTCAATGTACTTTGTCATATTTAATTTTAAATTTCCATTTACTGTTTCTGTAACTTCTTCTCTTATTTCTTCTTCTTCCCTTGTTGTAAGAGGTGTAAATTTCCATTTTACAATATTGCCTTTTTCATCTTTAATGTCTTTACAAACTTCAGCATAGTAGCATTGTCTTTCTTTTCTATTTTCTTTTAAAAACAAGTCAAATGTATTCATAATAATCTCCTTTCATTTAATTAACTAAAGAACCTTTTATGTAAATAGCAGTTTTTTGACCACTAAAATCAATTTGGTCTTTACTTGTTTGATTCATAAGATTTACAGCAACAGCTAGCTGACTATTATCACTAATATTAGTGACAAAATTGCCAGTCATTGTTCCACGCCATTGGCTATTTTCAGCTCTTACAATATATCTATTGTCTTTATATTTTTCAATTAAGCAATTTCTAATTGCCGTGTAGGCAAACTGATATGAAAAATGAATAGGACAAGCACTATCTCCAGAGCCAGTATATGTAATATAAAAATAACAAGAGTTAATTTCAACTTTATTGCTTCCTATTGATATAATGTTTGAATTACTGGTATTAGGATTAGTTTTAAAACCAATGTTTTCGATTAGGATTTCATTAGCAGTTGTTTTTATAAGTTGTGCTTGCATATTATCATCTCTTTTGTTAAATGTAGTATAAAATTTACCCATACCTGTTATGTTTACTTTTTTATTTATAGTCCAAACATTAGTTAGGTAAAAGTCCCCATCAAGTAGTATAATTCTGCCACCGGCATTAACTTTACTTAATGCTGAATTAAGTATGTTTGAACAATCTCCTTGTGTACAAGTAAAGTGAGCGTAGTTTTTTAATGGGTTAGTACTATTATATGCTGCCACAATTATGTCACCTTGATAACCACTTGACCTTACAGAGTCAACAGCATCAGCTAATTTGCTAAAATTGTTGTTAAATACATTTATGTCATAGTAATCAGTTCCACTGGGATAAGTAATATTATAATTATTGTTCATATAATTCCTCCTTTATATATTTGTGTGTATATTTACTAAGCTGTGAGTGAGTATATTTTTTAACTGAATTGTGAGATGTATATGCTACACTGCAGTCTAGTTTAATATTTAGTGGTATTGTTTTTTCAAGCATATCTATTACTGAACTTAAGTACATTTCATTAGCCACAGGTAGTTTTAAAGTCATAGTCATTGTATCGCTGTTGTAATATATTGTATAGTCATTGTTAGGAATTAAAGAGGATAAGGTTTCTTTTAGTGATTGATGTACGCCTAATATAATTGATTTAATTCTAAATTTTCTATATTCAATACTTTCTTCTTTTGATGAAGTAATATTTAATATATTTTCTATTCTATCAATGCCATAATTTTCTGCTGTTTCTAAAAATAATTCTTTGTTAGTTGTATTTATTGTATTGTTTAGTTTAGAGAATATAGAGCTTTCAATATTTAATATATTTTTTATTTCTTTGTATTCCGTCATATAATTAGGTAAATATTCATACAACATATTACTTCACCTCCAATTGACTTATAGCAACAAGACTATTTGAAGGAGCTTTTATATAAGAACTACCGTTTATAGTTAAAGAAGTTATGTTTTCAATAGCAGATATATTTAAAATTTTAACTAAAAGCTGTGCTGAATATATAGTTATACTTTCGTTTTCCCATTTTTGGTTTGCATTTTCTATATAACTATTGAGTATTGATAATATAGTTGGCTTAATTCCTTCTTTTGTATATCCATTTTTTAATGTTAATGTAATACTTATGCTTAAGTTTGCTGTTTTAGCTCCCATTACAGATACAATGTGACCAATTGGTGCAAGACCAGCACCTAAACCTTCTTGAGCTTTAGGGTCAAGTTTTTCTTTTATATTATTTAATAATTCACTTGAAGGAGTTGTTAAATTTGGTGTAGTTACATATACATTGACTTTTCCACCAGTGCCACTTCTTTCTGCTTTAGCCATTCCTACACCTTCAATAGCATTTACCCAAGCCTTATAGCTTGCTTTATTACCATTTAACCCAGAACTTTTAACTTCATCAAAATATCTTTGTCTAAAACTTTCTGTATCTTCTTCATCTTCACCTGAAATTAAAACTTCTGTAAGGTTTGCACTTGTTAAATTTGATATATAGTCAATAGGTATAAGTGTACCAATGTGATTGTTACCTTCTGTTCCAGCAGTTTCACATTTAAGTTTGTATTCATTGTCTTTTATTTTTTCTGTTACAACAAAGTTTATTTTGTCAATATTAAATCTTGAACCAATAGGCACATTAATGTTGAATACGCCCTTGCAAATTGAATTTACAGCAGGGTAGGGTTCAATGCCTATTTCTTTAGCTCTAAGTATAAGATAATCTCTTGATGCTGTATCAGCAAATGTTGAGTTAATTATATTTTCCAGCTTTACATATATTTGTGCAATTTCTGCACAAGCAGGAGCAATAG
>UQRG01000055.1 GCA_900543365.1 uncultured Eubacterium sp.
TACCTTATCAGTAGTTACTTCTGTTACCTTATCAGTAGTTGCTTCTGTTACCTTGTCAGTAGTTGCCTCTGTTACCTTGTCAGTAGTTGCTTCTGTTACCTTATCAGTAGTTGCCTCTGTTACCTTGTCTGTTGTTTCCTCTGTTGTAGATTCTGAAGTTGTTTCATCAACAAATGTATAAGAACCATTTTCAACAGTTACTGGTTTTGAAGCAATATTTAAATCAGAAGATACAGAATTAATAACAGAAATATCTGTAGCAACTGAAGTACCAATTACATTACCAGTTACATTATAAGTAACAGTAAATAAAGTACCCTCACCAGTAAACTTAGTTAAAGCACCATTTGGAGCAGATCCAAAGTCCTTATCATAGATACAATAAGAAACCTTAACCTTACCAAGTTGAGCCTGAGTCTTAATACCATCAGCACCAACAAAATCATTGTTATCCTTAGCAGGAACATTATTAAACTGAGACTTAATATTTCCAACATTAGATGCGTTAATCTTAATATTATTTCCTAAAGCATCCTTAGAATCAACAGCAATATTACCCTCAGTTACATCAACTGGAGATAATACAGCTGGGTCAAATGTAAAGAACATTGTGTAGTTATTAAAACCAGTAGAGTTACCCTTAACATTATAATCAATTACAACAGTCTTACCATCATTTGACTTAACAGATGGTACAATAGCAATTACACCTTCTGGAGTAGAAGTAGTAACTTCTGTTGTTGCCTCTGTTGTTGCTTCAGTAGTTACTTCTGTAGTTGTTTGACTTGGCTTATCATTAAGTTTAGCAATATCAGAATTAACTAATGTATCAAAATATTCACAAGGAACACTTGAATCAAAGTCACCATTAGTATTTCTGCCATAAGATGTGAATAAGCCAGAGTTATTAATAACAAATTCTGCATTACCCTTATCATCTGTAATATACATAGACTTAGGAGTAACAATAGAACTAGCAAAACCTAAACTAGAATCCTGAATAATTTTAGCCAGTCTAGCAGCAATATCAAAACCACCTAATTTAGAGTGGTGAGTCTTTTCACCAGCTGCAAATAATCTAGCTGCAAGGCTAGATGCACCATTAGCACCATCAACCTTATAAGCATCTTCATACATTGCCTTAGTTACATTATAAAGGTCAATACAAAGAATACCATTTTCTTCTGCAATCTGCTTAGTAGCAGTTACATACTCATCATTGTTGCCGTGATGTGAATAAATAGTACCGTCAGCATTAAAGTACATTCTTGAAACTGGAGTAACCATAACAGGAGTAGCACCTACAGCCTTAGCTGCATCAATGTACTGCTGTAAGTAATACTTAAATGTACCATCAGTACCTCCTTCAGTAGTAGGAGCAGTTGATGGGAACACACCATTAGAATCAGGAGTACCAACAGGAACATATCTATCAGCGTAACTAGCAGATGAATCATTGTGACCAAACTGAATAAATAAGTAATCACCCTTAACCATCTGGCTCTTAATCTTATCTAAGAACTTATCGCTACCATCAGACTTAGTACCATTTATAAATGTTCTTGAACTTCTACCACCTTCAGCATAGTTCATAACTTCATACTTGTCATTATCAACAAAATACTTTAAGAATTCGCCCCAAGAACCTTCAGCTCTGTTAGCACCAGAGTTGTTAATTGCACCTGCTGAATAATCCTTAACAGTTGAATCACCAGCAAGGAAAATAACTGACTTACCACTTGGTCTGTCTACATCAATAGAACCAGAACCTAAAGTAATTTCCTTTTCAGTAATAACAGTCTTTGGCTCACCTACATTGCCTAAAATAGTACAAGGTGTTACTGTAACCTGTAAGAATGAACCCATCATATCCTTAGTAAGTTTAACACCTGTGTTAGCAGCTGCTGTTGTTGACTTAATAGCAGTTGCTTTGCCATCCTTAACTAAAGAATAAACAATCTTAGATGCATCATTAGCATCATTAGCACCAAGAGAATACTTAACAGTAAATGTGTTGCCAGTCTGTGGAAGTAATACATCACCATCAGTTGAGAAATATGGTTCAGTTGCAAAAGCAACAGGTAATGTATCATCAACATAATAAGTTGGTGTCCAACCTAAGTAAGACATAGCATTAATCTTAGCTGCCTCTTCAGCAGTAATAACACCAGTAACTCTCTTTGATGTATCAACAGCAGTGCCATCAGCATAAGTTGTACCAAACTCCTTATACTTAGCAGCAGTTGGAGCAACACCACTCATAGAAGTCCAACCCTCATCAGTAATAGCACCATTATTTGCAATAACTGTATTTAAGAAAGTAATATCAGCACCAGCATCCCAAGGTCTACCGAAGTAACCACCTGTGTGTTGCATACCATCTTTGTTAGTAATTGTACAAGCTCTGAATAAGTATCCTACATAATCAGCCTTATTGTTAGACCTGCCGGCAGTAATATAACCACCCATAGCAGTATCACTGTAACCACAAAATCTTAATTCACAACCATCAAATACAGCATTACCAGAACCAAAGATATAGTCAGTATTACCTTCAATCATACAATTCTTGTAATAAGTATGAGTTGAGTCACCCATATAAAGAGTATCCTGTGAACCAATAAACTTACAATTATTAAATTCTGACTGGTCACCTTCTACAATAAGAGCTGTACTTCTTTCAGTAGCTGCTCTACTTGTTACATCAAGAGCATAAGTTCTGTTAGGTAAAGAACCTGTAGCTGTAACACCATCAGCAATTTCTTCATCAGTAATGTACTTATTAAATGAAGCCTCAAAAGTTATGTTTTCAGCTTTAAATCCAGTAGCAGTCTTAGTAACATAAGTACCAACACCCCACTTAGATGCTTCTGTTTCCTTTTCATACTTATCAAAAGCATTTTCTACATTGTAGTAACCTGTTTTGTCAACAGAATAATATCTATAACCAATACCATAATACCAGCTAAGTTTAACTTCTCCATTACCCTCTGGAACAAGTGTAATATAAGGAGTAGTTACGCTAAGCTGTTCTCTATAAGTGCCAGGTGCAATGTGAATAGTTACTCTGTCACTTTCAGACTGAGGATTAATAACAGCAGCAGCCTTTAAAGCCTCACCTACAGTTGAGTAGTTGTTAACCTGACCTTCACAACCAACATAAATGTCGTGTTTACTTGTGTCAACAGTTGGTGGAATAGGTGTAACTGGAACAAATAAAATGTCCTTATTTACATCTTTCTTTTCAACAACAATATGACCTGAAGTCTTGAAACCGTCAGCAACAGCCTGAACTTCATAAGAACCAGTTCTTAATAAAACTGTGTAAGTGCCGTCATTATTTACAACACCACCATAAGAATAACCGTCCTCTACATTTACAAATGCAATACTCTTAACATCTGCACCACCAACAAGTTTACCTGTTGCAGTATATGTAGCCTTTAAAGCAACTGTAATATCCTGAGTCATATCACCGTTACCACTAATGTCACCATTAGCAGAAACTTCATAATCATTTACACCAGCAAGAGTTGCTGTATACTTAACATCAGGTTCTAAAGTTACTGTATAGTTTAAGCCATTTAATGTAGCAATAGCATTTTCAACATTTGAACCTTCTTCAGGAACAAATGTAAGAACTAACTTACTTGTGTCATACTTTTCATCAAAACCAACAAGTTTACCTGTAGCCTTGAAAGTCTGCTTAGTTTCAACCTTACAATTAACTGTCTTAGAACCAGTCTTTAAGTCATCTAAAGTAACCTCAATTGTTTTAGTATCACTTGTAAAACCGTAACCAACAGCACCCTTTAATACAGCAGTATAGCTATAGCCAGGTGTAAGCATTGCTGTAGCCTTGCCATTAGAAACTGTTGCATCAATAACATCTTCAGTTATATTATTCTTAAACTGAACACTATAATCCTTAACATCAAGACCATTAAGGTCAATGTTTGCTGTAACTAATACAGGAACAGTCTTAACAATTCTATTTACAATAGGCTTACCACCAGCAGAGTTAAACCAAACCTTGTAAGCACCGCTTGTCTTAGCAACAAACTTAACTATACCAGGGATACCACCATTTAATACAACTTCATCAGCCTGAGCACCGTCTAAACTTGAAAATTCAACCATAGTATTGCCAGAATTTGATGAGCCTGTATATAATTTAATCTCAGTGCCTGCATCTAAGTTGTCAAACTGGAAGAATCTTTTAGTTTCGTTACCAGTACCATTTGCATACCACATACCATTTGCAGTATAGCCATCATCAAAGGCTGTTGTAGCCTTTGCATTATCACCATAACTTCTTGCACCATTTGTACCGTCATAGTATAAACGGTCATTTGCATTAGTTGTAAGTGACAAACCACCACCAATATCAAATGTACCACCATTTAAGAACTTACCAGCATTTGAGCCACCTCTTAAACCAACTTCCTCCCAATTATCAAGGAAGTTTCTTGTAATAACATTTGTATAAAGAGCAGCATCATTTTCTTCAACTGCACCAAAGTCCCATACAGAAACAGGACCACCAGATGTAACAACATCAACTGCAACACCTGACGCAATGTTTGTTACATCTGTAGAGCCAGAGCCGGCATTTGCTGAAATAAGGTTTGTACACATAGCTGAAACCATCATAACAAATGACAAAACTCTGCTCCAAACTCTTTTAGAGCTTGTTTTCATAAGCATTTCCTCCTTTTTACGGATAATCTTATATCCAAATTTCTAATTTATTATACATCATTTACACTTTTAATGCAACATATATAAAATTCACATAATAAAAACAGCAAATTATATAAATTATATTTCCAAATTTTGTGCAATATTACAATAAGATTTTACACAAAAAAATAAAGGTAACAAACTCCTAAAAGTCATTACCTTTATTTTTTATTTATGATTTTAATAATATTGAAATATATTTATATCTTATTAGTCATAAAGTTATTAGTCCTCTGAACCTACAATAATACCACCGCCTACAACATAATTATCGTCATAGAAAACTGCAGCCTGACCAGGAGTAACAGCCCTCTGAGGTTCATCAAATACAGCCTCAATATATCCTCCCTTAGGTCTAATAATACAAGGTGATTTTTGCTGGTTATATCTAAGTTTGCCAAAGCAACGAACTTCGTCTGTTATTTTACCTAGTCCCATCGGATTGTAATCTTTAATAAGTACAGATTTTTTAAACAAGTCTTCATTACTACCTATAACAACTCTATTATTCGCCTTATCTATAGCAGTAACATAAGCCGGCACTCCAAGGGCAATACCAAGACCCTTACGCTGACCTATAGTATAATTTGTAATTCCCTTATGTCTGCCAATAACATTACCCATATTATCAACAAAGTCACCTTCCGGAATAACAACATTTGTACTTTCCTTAATAAAAGTGCCATAATCTCCATCTGGTACAAAACATATATCCTGACTGTCAGGCTTATTTGCAACTTTAAAACCAATTTTTTCAGCAATTTTTCTTATTTCACTTTTAGAATAAGCTCCGTCTGGCATAAGAGTTTTTGAAAGTTGTTCTTGAGTCAAGTTATAAAGAGCATAGCTTTGGTCTTTATTATCTGCCATTTTAAGAGTTAGCCTTCCAGTAACAGGGTGCTTAACAATATTGGCATAATGACCAGTAGCTATATAGTCTGCTCCTATTTCCAAAGCTCTGTGAAGCATTGCCTCCCACTTAACATAACGATTACAAGCAATACAAGGATTAGGAGTAGCTGCATTAAGATATTCCTTAATAAAATAATCAATTACTTTATCTTTAAAAACATCTTTAAAATTAAGTACATAGTGAGGTATACCAATTTTAGCAGCAACAGCTCTAGCATCTTCTGCCGCAGTAAGTCCACAGCAATTTCCTTCAACATCTTCACCGTCCCAAAGCTGCATTGTAACACCAACAACTTCGTATCCTTGTTCCTTTAAAAGCCAAGCAGCCACAGAGGAATCAACTCCTCCAGACATACCTACAACAACCTTGGACATATTATTCCTCCTCAGGAATTTCCTCGTGTTCTCCTATATCATTAACAGGCTTTTTAAGACCTTCAATAACGATGCCATTCTTTTCTGCATAGTCCCAAAGAGCAGCGTGTAAAGCCTCCTCTGCAAGACATGAGCAGTGAACCTTAACAGGTGGAAGTCCATCAAGAGCCTCCATAACAGCCTTGTTTGTAATCTTCATAGCTTCCTCAATAGTCTTACCCTTAATCATTTCAGTAGCCATAGAACTAGTAGCAACAGCAGCACCACAGCCAAAAGTTTTGAACTTAGCATCAAGTACAATACCATTTTCAATCTTTAAATAAACTTTCATAATATCGCCACATTTAGCGTTACCTACTGTACCAACACCACTGGCATCTTGTATTTCTCCTACATTTCTTGGATTCATAAAATGATCCATAACCTTTTCACTATACTGCATAATTAATTATCTCCTTTGTTATTTATAAACTCTTCATATAATGGTGACATCTGTCTTAATCTTTCAACAATTTGTGGTAATTCTTGAATTACATAATCTACCTGTTCTTCAGTTGTAAAGTGACCCATTGAAAGTCTAACTGAACCGTGAGCCTTCTCGTGAGGTAAACCTATGGCAAGAAGTACATGAGATGGGTCAAGAGAACCACTTGTACAAGCACTACCACTTGATGCACAAATATTCTTGTGGTCAAGTAAGAGAAGAATACTTTCTCCCTCTATAAATTCAAATGAAATATTAACATTGCCTGGTAATCTCTTAGTTGGATGACCATTTAATCTTGCATAAGGCACTTTCTCAAGAATACCCTTAATAAGTTTATCTCTTAAAGCTGTAAGTCTTGGAATTTCAGTATCAAGTTCCTTAGTCGCAAGTTCTGCTGCAAGACCAATACCTACAATGCCAGGTACATTTTCAGTACCAGCTCTTCTTCTTCTTTCCTGTGCACCACCGTGAATAAGTGGATTAAGCTTAATACCCTTTTTAATATATAAAGCACCAATACCCTTAGGTCCATAGAATTTGTGACCACTCATAGAAAGCATATCTATGTTCATAGCCTTAACATCTATTTCAATATGACCAACAGCCTGAACAGCATCAGTATGGAATATAATACCATTTTCGTGAGCAATTTTGCCAATTTCAGCAATAGGCTGAATAGTACCTATTTCGTTATTAGCAAACATAATAGTAATAAGAATAGTATCCTTTCTAATAGCCTTTTTAAGGTCATCAAGGCTAATCATTCCATATTCATCAACAGGAAGGTAAGTTACTTCATAACCCTTAGTTTCAAGATATTCACAAGTGTGTAAAACTGCGTGATGTTCAATACAAGATGTAATAATATGCTTACCCTTAGACCCATAACTTTCTGCAACACCCTTAATAGCCCAGTTGTCAGCCTCTGAACCACCAGCAGTGAAATAAATTTCATTAGTATCAGCACCAATAGCATTAGCCACCTGTTCTCTGCCGTGTTCTACAGCAATTTTGTTTTTCTGTGCAATTTTATAAATACTTGATGGATTACCATAGCTTTCTGTAAAATATGGTAATACTTCCTTAGCAACTTCAGGTCTTACTGGTGTAGTTGCCGCATTGTCAAAATAATACTCCATTTTTATATTCAACTCCTTAAATTAATTCTGATAAATTTATGTTGTCAGCAGTTTCGCTAACACTGTCACTTAACTTAGCCCAGACGCCCTTAGTAGTACAGCCACTACAATCACTCATACCACAGGATTCACCGCCACACTCAACAAGTTCCAGAGGACCTTCCACAACTCTCAATATATCTCCTACTGAAATATTTTCTGCATTTCTGCCTAAAATATAACCACCATTAACGCCTCTTGTACTTTTTAACAAACCTGCCTTTTTTAGTGGAGCAATAAGCTGTTCTAAATAGCTTTCACTCAAGTTCGTCCTTTCTGCAATAGATTTAAGTGACACACAGCCCTCCTTAGAGTTAGCTGCAATATCCACCATAGCCTTAAGACCATATCTTCCTCTTGTGGATATCTTCATATATATCACCGTCTTTAGCTTTATATTTCCGAGTATTTTCCTCGGCATTTGTTATAATAACACTTAAGGAATATAATGTCAAGTAAAATAGTAGGGATTAACAAAAAAATTTAAATTGAAAATAAAAAAAACTGCCTCAAAATGAGACAGACAAAAAAAGGATGCCCAGAGACGGAATTGAACCGCCGACACGAGGATTTTCAGTCCTCTGCTCTACCGACTGAGCTATCTGGGCAAATAAAAAAGGAATAATATGAAGTTTTACACTTAACACATAATATATTATCATATAAATTGGTGTTTGTCAAGAATTTTTTTATAAAATATAAACTTTAATTCTCCTATTTTTTCCAACTCTCCTTGTAGCGATGAGTCATAATAATATGAATATAATTTTTGACTTTCAATAATAGTTTTAGATAATGTT
>UQRG01000056.1 GCA_900543365.1 uncultured Eubacterium sp.
GGGATATTAAATGGCAGAAACAAAAAAAAGAATAGAGGTTACTATAGGCGGCAGAACTTATAATCTTGTGGGAATGGAAAATACAGATTATATGGAAATGGTAGCTAAATATCTTGATAATAAAATGAATGAACTTAAGGCAAAGTCATCACCTAATATAGTTTATAATGAATCTTTCCCTATTATTTTAGCATTAAATATTGCAGACGATTTGTTTAAAGAAAGAGAGAATAAAACTAATACTAGTACTGTAGTTGTTAAGGAAAAGGAAAACAATATTGCATCAGAGCTTAAAGCCAGATTAAACGACCAAATTAAGGAAACAACTGAAATCAAAAACCAGTATAAGGCTAAGGCTACTGATTATGAAATACTTATCAATCAGTATGAAACAAAGAGTAAGGAAGTAGATGGTCTTAAAACTGCTATTGTTAATCGTGAAGATACAATTGAAAAACTTGAAAGAAAGATAATTATGCTTCAAAGTGATATTGATGAATATAAGGTTAAACTTAATGATAAAAGTCAGTATATAACTGACCAAAATGCTAAAATTAATAGCAAAAATCAAGAACTTAACACTTTAAGTAAAAAACTCAATGAAAAGAATGTTGCTCTTAATGAATTAAATCAAAAGGCAGCAGAAAAAAATATTAAACTTAACACTGTAAACAAGGAAAGAGATGACCTTGCGGTTAAACTTAAGGCAGCTAATGCTTCTGTTAAGGCACTTGAAAAAGATATGGAAAAACTGACTAAAGAAAGTCAAATGCTAAAAGAAGATAAAGAAAGCCTTATTAAAGATGTTGCATCAATTAAAGACCAGTTTGATACATTTAAAAATAGCCTTGATATTGATGAAGGTAACCAGTTAAAGGCTGCTTTTGCAAAGGTTAAGGCAGAAAATATTGAGCTTATGAGAAAGGTTGAAAACCTTGAAATTAAACTAAAGAGAAAATAAAAGGTGAATTATTATGAAAAAGCCGGAAATTTTAGCACCAACAGGTACAATTGAAAGTGTTATGGCTGCCTTAAATGGTGGCTGTGATGCTATATATATAGGTGGTAAATCTTTTAATGCCCGCCGATATGCACAAAACCCCTCTGATGATGAACTTAAGGATATTATTGATGTCTGTCATTTAAGAGGGGTTAAGGTCTTTATTACACTTAATATTCTTTATAAGGAAAAGGAAATTCAGGGTGTACTTGATTTTGTTAAAACTGTCTATGACTTTGGAGCAGACGGACTTATTATACAGGATATAGGTATGTTTACTCTCGTTAAAAAATACTACCCTAATATTATTAAAAGTGGTTCAACTCAAATGTCTGTTCACAACAAAGAGGGTGTTGAACTTTTGTCTGAACTTGGCTATGGCAGAATTGTTCTTGCCAGAGAATTAAGCCTTAATGAAGTAAGGGAAATAAATAATGTAAAGGGCAATACTGAAATTGAAGCTTTTTGTCACGGAGCTTTGTGTGTTTGTTACAGTGGTCGTTGCCTTATGAGTAGTCTGATAGGTCAGCGTAGTGGAAACAGAGGTTGTTGTGCTCAGCCTTGTCGAATGGATTATACTTTTTTAAAGGATAATAAGGTTATTAAAAAGGGTTGTATAATTTCACCTAAAGATGTTTCTACAGTTGAAATACTTGATAAAGTAATGTCAACTGGTACAGATAGCCTTAAAATAGAGGGCAGAATGAAAAGCCCGGAGTATGTTTATGAAGTGGTGTCACAATATAGAAAATATATTGATATGGCAGCAGACAATAATTTTGTTGTAGATAAAAATGATATTAAAGAGCTTACTCAAATTTTTAATAGAGGCGGTTCATTATCTCAGGGTTACTACAATTGTTACTCAGGTCAGTCTATGATAAGTGGTTCGCCTAAAAGTAGTGGTGTTGAAATAGGTAAGGTTGTTGATTACAACTTTAAGAAAAAGCAGTGTAAAATTAAATTATTTGATAATGTTACCTCTGGTGATGGTATTGAAATATGGTCTAAGGTTCATACTGGTACAGGCATTAATAAGTCTGCTGTTAAGGGTGAAGTTATAAATGTTACTGTTGATGGCAGAATAAACAAAGGTGATAAAGTGTTTAAATCTTATGACAAGGCACTTAATGACAAATTAAAAAGGACTTATCAAAATATAACAAGAAAAATAACTGTTAATGTTAAGGTTAAGATTGATGTTAGTGAAAGCTATATTGAATTTGTTGATTATGGTTTAAGAGTATATGGACAACCTGCTGACATTGCTCAAAATCAACCAATGACAAAGGATAGTATTACATCAAGAATTTCTAAAACTGGTGATACACCATTTATATTTAATTTTGAAAATTGTAAAATTGGTAATAATATATACATTCCAGTTTCCACTCTTAATTCCTTAAGGCGAGAAGCTTGTGATAAACTTCAGAAACATATAATCAAGTCATATGAAAGAACTAGTGATAGAGCTATATATAATACTGATAAATTTAAAAAGGCTAAAAATATTAAGGTAACTGCAAAGGTTAGGACTTATGACCAACTTAATGCTTGTATAAATGCTGGTGTATCAAGAATATACTGTGAGCTTACTTTAGATACTGATAAGGCATATAAAATGTGTAAGAATAAAGGCATTGAAATGTATATAGCTTTGCCGTATATTGCAAGACAAGGTTATCAGCCTATTATTGAAAGTCATAGTAATTGTGACGGTTATTTGTTGAGAAGTTATAGCAAAGTAAAAACTAATAAGCCTGTTATAGCAGATTATACACTTAATATTATGAATAGAGTGTCTATTAATAGTATTAGAAACATATTTAATGCTAATATTGTTACTCTTTCGCCAGAACTTAACACAAAAGAACTTACAGAAATAGCTGATGAAAATTGTCAAATTGTTGTTTATGGCAGATTGCCTCTTATGACTACTCATCAATGTCCTGTTGGCTTGTATGAAGGAGAAAAGGGTAATAAAAAATATTGCAAATGTAAGGATAAAAATGCTAAATATACTCTTTTAGATAGAACTAAAACGGTGTTTCCTATTATAAGAGATTGTAATGAATGTGTTGCATTTATACTTAATTCTGCACCTACTTATGTTATTGATAAACCAAAAGAAATACTTAAAATTGGTGTAGGTTATATGAGCCTTGAATTTACTATTGAAGATTACGATACTACACTTGCTGTTGCAAAGGAACATATTAATATTATTGAAAAAGGGAATGAACCATCTGACATAAAAAATATTATAGGTTCGGTGACAGGGGGACATTTCAACAGAGGAGTGCTTTAAATGATAGATTTGTATATTATTATATCTAAATATCTTTTTATACTTTACATTGCGGTTTTTATATTTTGTGGAGTTATGATTAACTTAAAGAGGCAAGAAATGGTAAAATATAGTGTTGCTTCAGGCTTAAGTAATCAGCGTATATGTATTATACTTTTTCATATTACTGCCAGCGTTATACTTATATCGGCAGCCTTGGAAACAGGTATGCAGCCTGTTATAATTTATTGCACTGTTGGTTTTTTACTTATTTTAGGGGGCAATGTATTAACAGCAAAGTTATATCCAGACGGTAGTCATTTACTCTATAATTGTGTTTTCTTTCTTATGGATATAGGTCTTATGATGCTTTATAGACTTAATCCAAATCTTGCTAATAAACAGCTTTTATGGAACACTTTAGGTATAGTTATGATGCTTATAATGCCTAAGATATTGGGTGTTATGCCTAGACTTGATAAATTTAAGCATTTGTATATTGGTTCTGCCCTTGCTTTATTGATTATAACACTTATATTTGGCTTTGCGTCATTTGGTTCTAAAAACTGGATTGAAATTGGACCTATAGGTTTTCAGCCATCAGAAATTATAAAGGTGTTCTTTATTTTATATTTGGCATCATCTTTTGCTAAAAAGCCTAAGCTTAAGGAGCTTATAGTTCCTACAGTTTTAAGTGGTATAGTTGTTCTTATTCTAGTTGGAGGGCAAAATGATTTAGGTTCAGCACTTATATTTTATATGACTTTTATTGTTTTGCTTTTTATTGCTACATCAAACTATTTTTATTTAATAGCTGGACTTGGTTTTATAAGTGTTGCATCTAGCATTGCTTACAAACTCTTTAGTCACATTAGAGTAAGAGTTGAGGCTTGGCAAAATCCTTGGCTTGATGTTCACGACAAAGGTTATCAAATAGCTCAATCTCTTTTTGCTATATGCACTTGGGGTATAACAGGTATAGGTTTTACAAGAGGCTATGCTACAAGTATCCCAGTTGTAGAAAGGGACTTTATATTTGCTGCTATTTGTGAAGAGTTTGGTGTAATATTTGCTGTAGGCTTAATACTTATATTTATGTTTATACTTCTTGAGGGTGCAAGAGGTGCTATTGAAAATAATAACAGATTTTTAAGTCTTGTATGTGCTGGTTTTACTGCCCTTATTGCTTTCCAATCTTTTCTTATTATAGGTGGAGTTATTAAGTTTATACCTCTTACTGGTGTTACACTTCCATTTGTAAGCTATGGTGGTACTTCTATTGTGATTAGTTATATTATTATAGCATTTATGCAATGGATAATAATGCACAATGTAGGTTACATAGAGGATAAGTCAGCAGAAGATATACACAAACGAGTAAGACAACCTCAAACAAGAAAAGAAGCAAGGGCTTTAAAAGAGGCAAGAGCAGTTAAAAATGATAGAACATCTAAAACGGTAAGAAATACAAAAGACAGCCTTATACCAGTTAAGAAAACTGTAGAAAGACCGGCTAGAAAAAGAAAAACAAAATCAGAAGAAACATCATTAAGACCAGAAAGTTACAATAGGAAAAGGAGGAATAGGTAATGCGAAGTTCAATTAAAAAAATATTTTGGCTTTATGCTATTATTTTCCTTTTACTTATTGGATATTTGTTAAAACTTTGCCTTTATGACTCTCATAACTTTGTTGCAAATCCATCTAATCCCAGACTTTCTCAGTCTTATGAGGGAATAAAAAGAGGGTCAATATATGACTCAAATGGAGATGTCATTGCTGAAGATATTAAACAAGATGATGGTACATTTAAAAGAGTTTATAATAATGCAAAATATTATGCACATGTTGTAGGTTACACAGTAAAGGGAAAGGCAGGTGTAGAGTCAAAATATAATTTTAGACTTGAAACTATTAATAATGAATTTTTACAGAGAGCAGCAAATCTTTTTTTAGGAAAAGATATAGAAGGCAATAGTCTTGTACTTACTATAGATAATAGACTACAAGAAATAGCCGGTGACCAACTTGGTGACCAAAAAGGTGCTATTGTAGCTATGGAGCCGTCTACGGGCAAAATACTTGCTATGGTTTCTAATTCTACATTTGACAGTAATACTGTAGAAGAAAATTGGGAGGAACTTAATAGCGATGATGAAAATTCACCTTTGCTTAATAGAGCAACACAGGGACTTTATCCTCCAGGCTCTACATTTAAAATTGTAACAGCAGCAGCAGCATTGCAACAGGATTTATCTATGAAAGACTTTGAAATTGATTGTGAGGGCAAGGAAAAGTTTGGACATAGTGTTATTCATTGTTATGATGGTAAGGCTCACGGTAATGTTAAAATGGATTCTGCATTTGCTAAAAGCTGTAACATTTATTTTTCTGAACTTGGAGTTAAAATTGGGGCAAAAAACTTAATTAATATGGCTGATGCCTTTGGTTTTAATAAAGATATAGGACTTGCTCTTGAGTATAGTAGGTCAACATTTCCAATGAAAGAAAACGCTGAAATTAATGAAATAGTAGAAACTTCTTTTGGACAAGGTAAAACTCTTGTTACACCTTTGTTTATGGCTATGATTACATCAGCTGTTGCAAACAATGGTATTATGATGCAACCCTATGTTGTAGACCATAGTATAACTCCTTCAGGTGGTATTAGAAATAGAACTATTCCAGTTAAACTTAATCAAGCAATTTCACCAGAACTTGCTGACAAGGTTAAAGAACTTATGTGTGGTGTAGTTGAGTCTGGTACCGCTAAAAATGCAGCCTTTAGTGTTAGTGGAACAGCCATAAATTATGATAAAGTAGAGTCAGGAACTTCTGCAGAAAAAGGTGCTTATTCGGGACCAATTAAGGTTGCTGGCAAGACAGGAACAGCAGAAAATCCACAAGGTGATGACCACGCTTGGTTTGTTGCTTTTGCTCCTGCTGATGAACCTAAAATAGCTGTAGCAGTACTTCTTGAAAATGCTGGCAAGGGTAGCAATGCTATACCGGCAGCAAGGGAAATAATGAAAGAATATGTACAGAATTTGGAACAATAATTATATTAAAAATAGGCTGTCGATTTTTCGACAGCCTATTTTTAATATATGTTAATTGTTATTTATCTTTTTTTGATATATAATCGTCAAATTTATCTACAATAAGAGCAAGGGCTTGGTCACCCATAACATTAGTAGCAGTGCCAAAACTATCTTGAGAAAGGTGAAGGGAAATAATAAGCTGTTGCATAGGTTGAGTAAAACCTAAAATATCGTTAATCAATCCTAATGCTGCCATAACTCCACCACCAGGAACACCAGGGGCAGCAACCATAGTAATACCTAAAAGGAAAATATATGGTATAAACATAGTACTTGTAGGTTCAATACCCTGAGCAACCATAATACCCATAGCACCAAGTACAAGACAAATTGTGTCACCTGCAAGATGAATTGTTGCACAAAGAGGAATACAAAAATCTGCAACCTCTGGCTTAACACCATTTCTTACAGCACAGTTAAGGGCAACTGGAATAGTTGATGCTGATGACTGAGTGCCTAGAGCAGTAAAATATGTTGGCATAGCATTTTTTATTTTCTTAATATGATTTTGTCTACATACTATACTTGCAATACAATATTGTATGAAAATATAAGAATACTGTAAAATAACAATAAGGAAGAAAAGAGCAACAAACATTTTTATTGTAGCAACAAGTTTGCCTTCAGCACCAATTTTGCAAAACATACCAGCAATATAAAAAGGTATAAGGGGTATAATAATTTTATTTATAGTACCTTTTACTATTTCTTGCAAATCTCTAAAACCTTCAAGTAATGTTTTACCCTTAATATTAGCCATACCTATGCCAAGAAGAAAAGCAAGTACAAGGGCTGTCATAACACCAAAAATAGGTTCCATTTCAATAATGAAAAATGGTTCAAATGCTTTTTCTGCTATATCTGAATTATCTATAACATTTACTACATTGTGTAGTGTAAGTTTACCTACTACAAAAGCTGAAACACCAGCAAGAATAGTGGAACAATATGCCAATACAAGAGTAATAACAAACAATTTATTAGCTCTCTTGCCTAAGTCTGCCATACCAACTGATACAAAACTAACTATAATTAGTGGAATAATAAAAGTTAAAAAGTTTGAAAAAAGATTTGTAAAAGTAACAAAAAGTTTGACAAAATTATTGTATAATAGGCTATCTCCAAAAAAATTGCTTAAACTGCCTAAGAAAATACCTGCACCAATGCCTAAAATAAGCTTAAAGAGTAACCCCATATTTTTACTCATAATATATCCTCCTAAATAAAGTATTGTGCAATGAAATATTATACATCATTTTGTTATTTTTTGCAATAATAATAATGGAATAATTATAGTATGTGTTAGTAGAAATGAAAAATATTAACAAAAAAGTCCTCTATGTATTAGGGGGGAAGTAGAGGACAAATTTGCAGCGTATATGCTATATAACACAGTCTTTTGCGACCTTACTGTGTTAATTGTTAACAGATATATAAAAGAAATATATAAAACATATAGATAAATACCACAACTAAACAAAGAAAGAGGGGGAGTCAGTTTCTTTGTTATATTATATTTAATAAAAAAAGAGTTAAAACATAGTTATAAATCTTTGTTGAATTGGGGGATAACAAAGATTTTCTATTTAGAAACAGATAACTAGATGTTTTAATAAATTGAATTTAGATTTATACTGTAATATTTAATTATTATGCTATATATCTATTAACTTCTCCATTATATATTATAAGATTGTAAAAATCATAGATAGACAAAAAATTTAATATATTATTAATATTTGTTAACAATATGAAATATTTGCAGATAAATTTGTACAAATTAAACAAATGAGCCAGCGATAAATCGTTGGCTCATTGTTTTAAACATAATATTACTTATTATTCTTTTTAGCGTTTTGGAGCATTAAAGCTCTAACCTTTAATGGTAAGCCCATAAGAGTAATAAAGCCTTCAGCATCTTTGTGAG